>JBMOHI010000560.1:0-1933 GCA_049317925.1 Terrimicrobiaceae bacterium | reverse complement strand
ACCTTGTCTTGGAGTTCGGCAAAATTCATGCGCTGGTTCTCGCGCACGATCTTCTTGATCAGGCTGTGACGTTCCTCGGCAAACATTTCCCTAAAGTTTCCGCAGGCCCAGACGATTGGGAAGTTCGAGGCAATCGCGGGCGGATTGAATACCATCGGATGGGGCCCCGCCAAAAAGACTGGTTGCCGCGGCGGTGGTGCCGAGGAGAAGGGCCTCCTCGATGGACTGTTCCTCGTGCAACGCAAAGAGCACACCGGCGGCAAATGCATCGCCGGCCCCCACGCTGCTCACGATCGCGGACTGAGGCACATCCACACTGGCCTGGACACGAAAGTTTCCGTCGCGGCCCAAGGCGCAGGCTCCCTCTGGAAAATGCACGATCACCCATTCGCGGACTCCTTCGTCCAGGAGTTTAATCGACGCGGCCTGGATGGCGGCCAGGTCAATGGCTCCATGGGGGCGGGTGGGTAGGCCGGTCGTTCGCTCGACCTCAAACTCATTGAGAATGCAATAGTCCGCATAGCGCAAAGCTGGCCGCACGATCCGGGCGAATCGATGGCTGTCCTCGCTGACGACATCGAGGCTGGTCTTGCAGCCTGCCTCCCGCGCCCGATGCAAAACCCGCGCCGCGGCTGTTCCGAATTCGGCATCGGGCAGATCCAGACGGTCCAGCAGCAGCAGATAGCCGAGGTGGAAAATCCGGGCGTTCGTCCCGGCAAAGGAAAAATGCGGAACGTCCAACAAGGCGTTGGCACCGCGCTGATGGAAAAACGTTCTCCGTCCTGTGGACTGCACCGTCATAACGTCCGTGTAGGAGGTCGGAGCATCCTCAATGCTCTGGAGCCGTGTGCGGTCAATCCCGTGGGCATCGCACTGGTCGTGAATCCATCGTCCGTCGGCATCGGCACCGACGAGGCCGATCCCGGCCAGGGGAAACGGAGCGCCGAGTTTGGCCAGATCCACCAGCACATTGAAAGGGCTGCCGCCATTGCCGATGGTTTCGCTGAGAATATTCGCCAGGGCATCCTGCTGCGGATAGGTGTCAACGACCTTGAGATTATCGACGATCCAGTTGCCTCCCGCGATGATTCCCCGACGAAGGCTCATGGGATCTTTTCGCTGATCAACCGGATCACAGCCGCCTCGTCCTCCTCGATGCCGGGGTAGCGTCCGATGTCCTGATTGACAAAGAAGTTGTCATGCAAATCGTCGTTCGCCGTGGAAACCTCTCCGATGATGCATTCCGCGGAAAGCGGCCAGAATGCGTGATAAACTCCCGGAACCAGCGTAACCCGCGATCCGGCTTCGAGCGTGACGATCGTGCCCGAGGCGACCGGAGCCGGCTCATGATCGATCGGCAGCAGAAGTTCCCGGCCCTCACTCTGATCCGGCGGTCCGGCCCAGACCTGCACGGCCAGACGACCCCAGCGGCAAATGATGTCCTCCTTTTTTTTGCGATGGGTGTGAGCCGGAGTGGTCATGTCTTGCTGCGCATACATGAGCTTTTCGCAATACTCGGGCTCCTCGGCCAGATTGACCAGCACGAGTCCGTATTTCTGCCATTCGCCCAGTCCGAAGTCGGTTACATCCCACCGCGGGCGCGGCGGTAGAAACCACTGATGCTCATGGAAACATTGCCCGGCGGCGCGGATGAGGGCGTTGATGGCGCTGCGTTTCATGACACCTCCGCAAGGTCAACCGCCCGCTTCTCCGCGTGGGATTTCAATGCGGCGGCAAACACTTCGTGGCTCAGCACGGCCTCGCGCGGAGTCACGCAGCCGAATTTTCCGTCCAACGCCCCGGCCCGCTCGGCCAGATAGGCCGCCCACATTTGCAGGAAACAATCGGGAAAACCCGGCTCAAAAATTCCGCCCGTAATGGTCGGGAATGGTCCATGAAAACCCAGATCGGTGCGCAGCCAGCTTTGCTCCTT
>JBMOHI010000559.1:0-1933 GCA_049317925.1 Terrimicrobiaceae bacterium | reverse complement strand
TGTGGCAATTCTCGCTCTCCGGGCTGCCCCAGATGCTTGTGCTCCTGCTGTTTTCTCTGGCCTCACTGGCCACTCTTCTGGCCATCGAAGCCGGCCAGAAGGAGCAAACCGGGATCATGATCGCCTGGTTGATCGGAGCAGGCATCTTCATGGGACTGATGACCCTGGCCCATGGTTTGGCTTTCTGGATTTTTCTGGGTTGGCTTGTCTTCGCCGCTGTCTACTTCCGTCCGCGCGGGCTGGTCGCGCTGGCGGCTGTCGCGGCCTACTTTCTCGTGGTGGCCCCGTGGATGGTGCGCAATGTGCAGGTCTGCGGCAATCCGTTCGGGCTCGCCGTTTATGGCGCGTTCTACAACGCCAAACCGGAGGACACGTTTCTCCGTGCGATGGAGGTCAGTCCCAAGGGATCCGGATCAAGCCTCAAGGGCAAGGCCCGCAGCAGCATCATCTCGCAGGCCCAGCAAATCTCCTCGTTCCTTGGTCTGAATGCGGCCGCCGGGGCATTTTTTCTGGCGTTGTTTCATCCGTTCCGCAGCCGCAAAACATTTGTCTTTAAATGGTGCATCCTAGCCATGTGGGTCAGTGCGGTCCTCGGTATGGCGTTTTATCAACCCTTCGGCGAAGTCTCGGAGAATCAATTCCATGTGCTCTTCATTCCGCTTTTCGTCGGCTATGGCATCGCATTTCTCTTCGTGTTGTGGAATCGCCTCGAGCTGGGCAGCCCCCTCTTGCGGGTGGTGTTCATTTCCGTGCTCCTTTTCATCTGCGCCGTCCCTTTGCTGCTGAGACTCTTGACCGGGGACAATCTGCGCATCCAGTGGCCGCCTTACGTTCCACCCTTGATTGCGGTGCTGGGCGATTGGTTCGACGAGGACGAAGTCATCTGCTCGGACATGCCCTGGGCGGTCGCATGGTATGCCCAGCGCAAATCGCTCCTCTTGCCGGAAACGGTGACCGTGTTCAACGAGATCCACGACTACGGCCAGACCGTGCAACCCATCTGCGGTCTCTACCTCACTCCGGTGACGGGAAATCAACGGCTCTTTGCCGACATTTACAAGGGTGCCTACAAGGAATGGGCCCTGCTCATCACCCGGCCACCGCAATTGAAGGGATTCCCCTTCTCCGCCTTCACGCCCCTTCCGATCGAAGGCGAATGCATCATCTATGCCGACCGCGATCGCTGGAGCGCGCCGCGCACTCCGCAACCGTGAGCGAAAAAAAAGCGACCTCCGGCGAGCCCGTCTCCATCGAGCAGGCCATGGAACGCCTGGACAAGCTGGTCGAAGAGATGGAGTCCGGTGAGCTTCCGCTGGAAAAACTCATCACCCGCTACGAGGAAGGCGTGAAGCTCGTCCGCCACTGCCAGGAAAAACTGGACGCGGCCGAACAAAGGATCAAGATTATCACCCGAGACGCCTCCGGTCCCACCGGACTGCGCGATTTTCCTGCCGCCAACGATGAATCCTAGACCGCTCCTTCCGCGCATCCAGTCCCCCGCGGACGTCAAGGCACTCGACGAAAAAAACCTGCCCGTTCTGGCGGAGGAAGTCCGGCAGGAACTCATCCGTGTCCTCTCCCAAACCGGCGGACACCTCGGTCCCAATCTCGGCGTGGTCGAACTCACCATCGCCCTGCACCGCGTTTTCAACACCCCGAAGGACAAATTTGTCTTCGACGTCAGCCACCAGGGTTACGTGCACAAGCTCCTCACCGGCCGGGCGGACCGCTTCTCGAGCATCCGCCAGTATGAAGGCCTCAACGGCTTCCTGCTCCGCACCGAGAGCGAGCACGACTGCTACGGCGCGGGCCACGCCGGGACCGCTCTCTCCGCCGCCCTCGGCATGGCCGCCGCCCGCGACATGCTTGGCGGCAAGGAACACGTCGTTTGCGTGGCTGGCGATGCCGCCTTCACCTGCGGCGTCAGCTTCGA
>JBMOHI010000558.1:0-1947 GCA_049317925.1 Terrimicrobiaceae bacterium | reverse complement strand
GCCGCCATGCGCATGGCCAAGATCCTCGGATACCAGGTCGCCACCAACACGACGATCTACAAGGAGACCGACATGGATGAGATCGAGAAGATGTACGATTACCTCTCCTGGCTCGGCATTGACGGACACACCATTTCGCCCGGCTACGATTACGATTCCGCCAAGGAAGACATGCGCAAGCGCCTCAATCTCGAACCGGAGAATTTCTTCCTCACCCGCGAGATGACCAAGGCGAAGTTCAAAAACATCCGCTCTTGGGGCGAAAAATACACCCTCTTCGGCACCCCGATCTATCTCGATTTCCTCGCGGGCAAGCGCGATCTGACCTGCTCGGCCTGGGCCATTCCGACCCGCAATGTGCGCGGCTGGAAGGCGCCCTGCTATCTCATGACCGACGGCCACTACTCCAGCTACAACGAGCTGCTGGAAACAACCGATTGGGAAAAATACGGCGTGGTCAATGGCGTGGCCCGCGACAAGCGCTGCGAAAATTGCATGGTCCATTGCGGCTACGAACCCAGCGCCAGCCTGAGCCCGCTGCCCGGCGACACCTGGCAAAACCTGACCTTCAACTTCGGAGCCAAACCCAAGCCGCGCATCGAAGGCGCGAACGTCGAGGCCTTCACCGGCGTCACCTGCGGCAACGGTCACAAAACCGGCCGGCCGCAGGACAAGCAGTCCGCTGCGGCATGATTTGAACCACAGAGGACACAGAGAACACCGAGTTTATGAAAAGGAATCTCTTTAGTTTTTCCTCTGCGGGCTCTGTGTTCTCTGTGGTCAATTTCTGATGAGCCTTCCCGCCGCCCGGGTCCTCCCCTTCGAATCGCCGGAGCTTTCCCCACTCCCTGCTCTCCGCTCGTTGCCCGACGCCATCGCCCGTGCGCAGGAGAATCTTCTCCGCCAGCAGAAACCCGACGGGCATTGGGAAGGCGAACTCCTCGTTGATAGCACCCTCTGTTCCGACTACGTCCTCTACATGCACTGGCTCGGCCGCGTGGATGAAGACCTCCAGGCCAAATGCATCGCCCACATCCGCCGCCGCCAACTGGCCGACGGGGGATGGAATATTTTTATTGGCGGCCCCAGCGAAATCAACGCCTCGGTTAAGGCCTACTTCGCCATGAAACTCTCGGGCGATTCGCCCAACGCCGCCTGGATGCGCGAAGCCCGCGCCAACATCCTGCGCCTCGGCGGCATTCCGCAGATGAACACATTTGCGAAGTTATACCTCGCGCTCATGGGCCAGTTTCCCTGGAAATACCTGCCCACCATTCCTTCGGAGATCTTCCTCTTTCCGAAATGGTTCTTCTTCAACCTCTACCAAATGTCGTCGTGGAGCCGCACCATCATCGCGCCGCTCGCGATCCTCAATCACTACAAACCCGTGCGAGCCCTGCCGGCTGACAAGCAACTGCACGAACTCTACCCCGCCGGACTGGAAAACACCGACCTCTCGCTGAAGAAGGACTCGCGCTTCTGGGCCTGGAAAAACTTTTTCCTCCGCTGCGATCAGGTCCTGAAGTTTTACGATCGACTTCCCATTCACCCCCTCCGGCAGCGCGCGCTCAAGGCCACGGAACACTGGATGACCGAGCGCATGGGTGAGGGGAGCGAGGGACTCAGCGCCATCTACCCCGCGATGCTCAATGCCATGATGGCCCTGCGCGTGGTCGGTTACAAAGATGACCATTCGCTCGTGCAAAAAGCCGACCGCGATTTCGCCGGGCTTTTTGTGGACGCCCCGGACGACTTCCGCATCCAGCCCTGCCTTTCGCCCGTCTGGGACACCGCCATCACGACGATTTCGCTGGCCGAGTCCGGACTGCAAAATCATCCCGCCCTCGAACGGGCCGCCACGTGGCTGGAGAAAAAGGAAGTCCGTTTCGAGGCCGATTGGGCCGCGCACGTTTCCGGGGTCGAGCCCAGCGGCTGGGCCTTCGAGCA
>JBMOHI010000557.1:0-1948 GCA_049317925.1 Terrimicrobiaceae bacterium | reverse complement strand
TCGGTGAACATGGCCTCCGCGCTGGGTTCGCGGCTGCAGAGCGTTCCGATGAAGGCGGCGAGGAATCCCAGGGGGATGCTGACCAGGGCGGGGTTTTTCAGCGGGAAAAGCGGATTGGTCTTCATGATTTCCGGTCCGACGATGATGAGGACGATGCTGGAGATCAGTCCGACGGCAAGGCCGGCAACCGCACCCGCCGTGTTGAAGCGTTTCCAGAAAATGGAGAAGATAATGACCGGCAGGTTGGCACTGGCGGCCACGGCAAAGGCCAGGCCCACCAGAAAGGCCACGTTGATTTTGGGGCCGAGAATGATCGCGATGGCGATTGAGGCCGCGCCGACCACAAACGCGGTGATGCGGGCCACCCGCACCTCCTGGCCGGGCCGGTGTTCTTTGCCGTGATGCAGGACGTTGCTATAAAAATCATGCGCAAAGCTCGTGCTGGCGCTGATGGTGAGTCCGGCCACGACCGCGAGAATGGTGGCGAAGGCCACGGCGCTGATGAAGGCGAAGAAAACCTCGCCGCCGAGGAAGTGGGCCAGTTCCGGTGCGGCCATGTTCGTGCCGCCGTGAGCCCGGATGTAGTCCGGTCCCAGCAGGCTGGCTGCGCCGAAACCGAAGAACGTCGTCATGATGTAGAACAACCCGATAATGATCATGGCCCAGACCACGCTGGAGCGGGCGGTCTTGGCATCCGGCACAGTGTAAAAACGAATGAGAATATGCGGCAGCCCGGCGGTTCCAAAGACCAGTGCCATGCCGAGGGAGATTTGATCGAGGGGGTTTTTGAAAATCAGTCCGGGCGTGAGGAAATTGCGCGTCACTTCCACCCCGGCGGCATTTTTTGAACTAATGGCGGTGAGCGATTCGAAAAACGCGCCGAAGCTGAAGTTGAACTTCGCCATCACGAGAACGCTCAGAAAAATACTGCCACTCATGAGGAGTACCGCCTTGATGATCTGAACCCAGGTGGTGGCCAGCATGCCGCCGAAGACCACATAGACGACCATCAATACCCCCACGCCAATGACGGCCTGTTCGTAGGTGATAACGGGAATGAGCAATTGCACCAGCGCGCCGGCACCCACCATTTGCGCGATCATGTAAAAAATGGAAACCGTCAGGGTGCTGAGCGAGGCCATGGCCCGGACGGGGCGCGGTTTCAG
The DNA here is from genome assembly GCA_049317925.1 of Terrimicrobiaceae bacterium. Classification (GTDB taxonomy): domain Bacteria; phylum Verrucomicrobiota; class Verrucomicrobiia; order Chthoniobacterales; family Terrimicrobiaceae; genus CAMASH01. Next base: position 782 of record JBMOHI010000557.1, on the reverse strand, counting down.
CCGGTAGGCCAGCACGTCGGCCATGGTGTACTTGCCGGAGTTGCGCAGGGGCTCGGCTACGATGAAAAGAACCGTCAGGTAGGCGACCAGGAAGCCGACCGAATACATGAATCCATCATACCCATCGAGGGCGATCATCCCGGCGATACCGAGGAAACTGGCAGCGCTCATGTAGTCCCCGGCCACGGCGAGGCCATTCTGCCAGCCGGTGATGCGGCGTCCGGCGGCAAAATACGCGCTCGAACCCGTATTTTTCCGGGCGCTGAAATATGTGATGACCAGGGTGGCGGCGACAAAGGCCAGGAACATGAACAGAGCCACATTGCTTTGTGCCGCCTGGGCGGCTTGGGCGAGAAAGGAGGGAACCATGATTTATTTGCGGTTAAATTTGGCCAGCACAGCGGCGGCTTGTTTGTCCCAGCCGGCGGCAGCGCCGACGTAAAGGAAGGCCAGAATCCAGGCCATGAAGAACTGCGAGAGCGCAAAGGCATAGGCGAGATTCACCCGGCCCCACACCTCGGTTTCCATCAGGCGGGGAAACCATCCGACCAACACGGGAAGGGTGAAGTAATAAATGACGAAAAAAACCGTAGCCGGAATGATGAAGCGCGCTTTGGAAGCGAGGAGCTTCTTGAAATCGGAATCCGCCGCGATCGCGTTCCAATCGGCGTCGTCGCGGTCTTCTTCTGCCGTCCTTTCGTGGGCAGGCTTTTCTGCGGATCGGCCGAGCGGGGCGATGTCCGTCGGCGAGGCGGATTCCGGCGTGAAGTCGGGGGAGTTCG
>JBMOHI010000556.1:0-1950 GCA_049317925.1 Terrimicrobiaceae bacterium | reverse complement strand
CAGGACGGGCCGTCTTCAACCACCCATCGACTCGGATGTTCACGAAATCGGTGGTGGGGCTCTCAAAGGACCCATTGGGGACTAAGAGAGCCCGCTTCTCCGCCACCATCACCATCGGCATCCCCAGAACAATTCCTGCGAAAATGACCCCCATCCGGCCGATCCGGGAATTTCTCAAGTGTTTGGGGGCGTTCAAAGGGGAGGCCATTAAGCTCAATTGAGCAGTCGTCGCCGAGTGATCATCCCAAGGGCGATTGCCCCGACTCCGCCTAGCGCCCATGTGGAGGGCTCAGGGACGGCCGCCAAGCGAACACGGTCCAATTCCCAATAGGCGATGCCGGGCCCGCCATTCTGGCTGATGGACGTCAACGACACACCGATCGGACGCCCCAGCCAAGCATCTCCTGATTTCACTCCGGTGAGAGACACCGAATAATCTTTCAAAGTCGACCAGGCCGCGGTGTCGTCGACCGCGGTAATGACAGTGCCTGTCACCGGAACTGCGTTGGCCCCATCGACGTAGAATAGGCCGATCTGAAGCTGCGTACCCGTTGTCAGCGCACCACCGCCACGGACAGCGACTTGTAGCGAGTAACTCATCCCCGGTGTGTAGGTGGCGGGCACGACCTGATTGATTCCCACTCCGGGTATTGCGAACAGGTAGGAAACCTGAGTGCCATCGGCGTTGGTGAGATGCCGGGGTTGACCTTCCGGAGGGTTGGGGAAGATGCCTGCCATCTGATCCCACTGGTCGGCAGTGATTCCGAATTGGGGAGGCGGGGCCGGATTTTTCTGCCACCCGTCGACGGTCGTCAGTGCGGGAAAACCCGCGGGAATCCGAGGGGACTCGAAAGAGTCATTGGCGATCTTGATGGATTGGCCCAATAGGGAACCCGTCACCGCATAAAATAGGACGGCCTGAACGATTTGCTGAGCTGTTTTCAACAGATCAAATGTGATTCGCGCGGAGACGCAAAGACAAGTCGAAAGCGGGGGGCGACGGGACGGGGATGGGCCGTCAAGGTGATGCGGACCTGAATGAGTTCGAGCGGATGGATGTGATGGTCGGCGACTCCACCGGTGTGCTATCCCGGCCAAGCAGGATCTTTGGCTGTGGCGATGGTCCGCCACGGGGCTTACCGGTCCGAGAGGTTTAGTCTTTTGGCTCGGGCAGCCAGCAGGCGAGGCCGGCGGCCGGGATGAACAGGATCGCCGCGTAGAGCAAGGCTTGGCGGACATCGCCCACTTTGGTGAACAGGCCGAAAAAGACCGTACCACCCGCCGCGATGAGCCGACCGATGTTGTAGCAGAAGCCCGCGCCAGTCGTTCGGAGCAACGTGGGAAATAGTGGTGGTAAGCACATGGTGAAGAGCCCGAATACCCCCTGACACAGTCCGATGAAAAAGAACCCGATGAGGACGGTGGAGTGAGTTCGGGCCTCCAGGAAAGTCAATCCCATGACCACGCCGTAGATGAGGCAAAAGGAGACGACCGCCTTGCGATAGCCCACCGCCCGGGCCACCGCGGCCGCCGCGTAATTTCCCAAGATCGAGCCGGCCATGAGGACCATGAGGGCGATCACAGCAGCTCGGTTTTGCCCTGCGGACGAAAGGTCGCGGATCTCGGGCAGGTCGCGGATATACTTCTGCTGCCAGAACATGAAGGTCCAATGTGCGGTGAGCGATACGCCGCAAATGGTCAGGACGATCCAGGTGGTCTTGGCGACTTTGCCGCGGAAGAGGTCGGTGAGTCCGGGCGGTTTTTCTGAACCGGCCCGTGCGGCATGCCACTCTTCCGTTTCGGGAACCGCCCGCCGGATCCACAGCACGATCAGCGCCGGAAGCACGCCCACGAGGAAGATGTAGCGCGGTTCTGTGTTCTCGAAGAGGTAGCCAAAGAAGCAGGCGAGCAGCACGCCGACGTTGACGGCCGTCTGCAGCGTGGCGGCGA
>JBMOHI010000555.1:0-1951 GCA_049317925.1 Terrimicrobiaceae bacterium | reverse complement strand
AAAGCTACATGCTCATCCCGCCATCCACCGCCAGCACCTGACCGGTGATGTAGGCGGCTTCGGGACTGGCAAAATAGGCCACAGCCGAGGCGATGTCATCGCTCGAACCCATGCGGCCCTGCGGGATCATGGCGAGCGCGCCCTTCTTCACTTCGTCGCTCAGAACGGAAGTCATGTCCGTCTCGGTGAAACCCGGGGCCACCACATTGACCGTGATATTGCGGCTGGCGAGTTCACGGGCCAGCGTTTTGCTCAGGCCGATCAAACCGGCTTTGCTCGCCGCATAATTGGCCTGCCCGGCCGTCCCGAGAATGCCGCTGACGGAACTGATATTGATGATCCGTCCGATGCGCTGCTTGACCATGGCGCGCAGAACCGCGCGGGTGAAGTTGAAGGCGCCCTTGAGGTTGGTATCAAGGACGATGTCCCAGTCCTCCGAACTCATGCGCATGGCCAGTGTGTCACGGGTGATGCCGGCATTGTTCACCAGCACGTCCACCCGACCGAAGTCCGCCAGGATTTGCTCACCGGTTTTTTGCACCGCATCGAAATCAGCCACATCGACCGCGTAGGGTTTGGCCGTGCCGGGAGCGGCGGCATTGAGGGCATCGGACACTTTCTGCGAGTTGGCTTCGGTGCGGCTCACCACCGCGATTTTCGCACCCTCGGCCGCGAGGCGTCTGGCGATGGCTTCGCCGATGCCGCGGCCGGCTCCGGTGACAATAGCAACTTGGTTTTTGAATCGATTAGTCATTTGTCAATAGTCATTGGTCATTAGATTTTCACCCAGCTGCGGGTCTTGGCGCTTTGTTCGATGGCGGCCAGAACCTTTTCGTTTTGCAATCCGTCCTCGAAGGTCGGCTGGACGCTTTTCTTCGCCACCACGGCCTTCACAAAATCAGCGAACGTGTTCACGAAGGTGTGTTCGTAACCGATGATGTGTCCCGGCGGCCACCAGGCCCCGGCGTAGGGATGCACGCCCTCGGTCACGATGATGTCGCGGAAACCGCGTTTGTCTTCGGGGTCTTCCGCGCTGAAGTATTGCAGCCGGTTCATGTCCTCGAAATTGAAAGCAAGCGAACCCTTGCTGCCGTTGATCTCGAGGGTGATGTGATTCTTGCGGCCCTGGGCGAACCGCGTCGCCTCCAGATTGGCCACCGCGCCGTTTTTGAAACGGCCGATCCAGGAAACCGTGTCGTCCACCGTAACCTTGCCCATTCTCTTTCCGGCCTTGGCCCCGAGGCCTTTGCCGGCTTCCTCCAAAATCGGCCGCTCCTTGATGAATGTCTCCATCAGTCCGCAGACCTCCTTGATCTCGCCGACGAGGTAGCGTCCGAGGTCGATGATGTGGGCGTCGATGTCGCCATGCGTGCCGGACCCCGCGATCTTGGCCTGCAAACGCCAGACGAGCGGAAAGTTCGGATCAGCAATCCAGTCCTGCGCATAACGGGCGCGATAGTGATAAATCCGGTCGCCGAGATCGCCGCGTTCGATCATGCGTTTGGCCAGCGCGATGGCGGGGATTCGGCGATAGTTGTGGCAGATCATGTTGACCACCCTCGCCTTCTTCACCGCCGCCACCATCTTCTCGCACTCGGCCACATCCATCGCGAGCGGCTTCTCGCAGAGGATGGCTTTGCCGTGTTTGGCCGCTTCCAGGACGATCTCACAATGGCTGTCGTTCGGCGTGCAGACATCCACAATGTCGATTTCCGGATCGCTCACGACCGCCTTCCAATCCGTGCCCGCCTTTTGCCAACCGAGTTGCTCCCGGGCGGATTCGACGTTTTTAGCCGAACGTCCGCAAATGGTGTGGAGGTTGACTCCGGCGGGCAGATCAAAAAACTTCGGAGCCTGACGCCACGCATTGGAATGCGCCTTGCCCATGAAGTTGTAGCCGATCATTCCGACGTTGAGTGTGCGTTTGGCCATAAAGGAAAGTGTTGGGGTG
>JBMOHI010000554.1:0-1955 GCA_049317925.1 Terrimicrobiaceae bacterium | reverse complement strand
GGCTTCGTTCATGGCCGTTCCAGAGTCACGTTGCTCAGCAGGGCGAAGAGCGGATCGTTGATGTAATAGTTCGTCTTGCCCATCTTCTGCTTCCTCACCAGACCGGCTGCGGAAAGCTGCTCCAGATACTTGGTCGCCGTGATTCGCGAGACACCCAGCTCCCGCTCAATCAACTCGATCTTCGTATAGGGATGGCGGTAGAGATTGTTCAGCAAATCCTGGCTGTAGATCTTGGGCAGGCGTTCGCGCAGGTCATGCTTCGTCTTCAGCATCAGATCACGGAAAGCCTTCACCAGCGTGATGGCGCTGCGGGAAGTCACCGCCACTCCGCCCAGCAGGTAGAGACACCAGTCCGCCCATCGGTTCTCGTCCCGCACCGTCTGGAGCAGGCGATAGTAGTCCGGTTTCGTCGTGGTAATGTAGCGGCTCAGGTAGAGGACGGGCAAATCGAGCAGCCCATCGCGTTGGAGCATCAGCAGATTCAGGATGCGCCCCGTGCGGCCGTTCCCATCGTAAAAGGGATGAATGCTCTCGAACTGATGATGCGCGATCGCCATCCGCAATAGCGGATCCAGTCCATCCTCCGCGTGGATGAAGTTGAGCAGGTTGTCCATCAGGGATTCGACCTCGCTGGCATCCTGCGGGGGCTCGTAGATCACCGCCCCGGTGGCTTCATTTTTCAGAACAGTGCCCGGCAGCTTCCTTAATCCCGCGCGGTTCTGCTCCAGTTCGGCTTGCACGGCCAGAACGGTCTCCAGCCGGATCAGTCCCGAGTCCCGCACCGCTTCATAGCCCGTGCGCAGAGCCGAGACATAGTGCCGCACCTCTTTGGCAGCTGGACTGCCGGCGGAATCCCCCTGGGAGGCATACAACTCATCGTGCGTGGTGATGATGTTCTCGATCTCCGAGCTATCCTTCGCCTCCTGGATGCCCAGCGTCTCCAGCAGGATGCCCTGGTTGGGCAGCGACTCACACAGCCCCTTCAGTTCGGCCAGGTGCCGATGGGCCACGGCCAATGCCGACCAGACCTCGCGGGTTTCCAGCGAAGCAAGGTTCGTCAAAGGGAGTGGTGGCAGCTTGGACATGTATAGAAAACCGCCATTTCCTTATCATGTCGTCGCTAACATGTAAAGAAAACCTGGTTTTTCTATACATGAATTGGGTTCGGATAAGTCAAATGTGAGTCAAGTTATGAGTCAAGCAACTGGGGGATGGGAGTTTCACGCGGAGGCGCGGGGAGCGCGGAGGGGGGATAATCAATAGCTGCCTTTCTCCGCGTCCTCCGCGCCTCCGCGTGAGTTTTTTCGTTTCGTTCATCACAGTTCCCCGGTGAAGGCTTGGTGCAGCAGCGATTTCTTCAACGCTTCCTGCTTGGCGAGCCTCTGCCCGGAGAGCCGGGCGAGGCGTTGGGTTTAGGCCTCGTTCACGCAGGCAGGCTCTCCAGTGGGACGGCACTTTTTTCATACAGTGCCACGCCCACACGGCGGATGTGGTCGAGCAGGCCAGGGTGGCTCAATGAGGACAGCAGCGAGAGATCGATTTGGTAGGGCAGCAGCAGGTCATCCAGCTCGTTACAAATCCGCGTCAGCAGAGTGTGGTTCAACTCACTGCCGCAAAGCGTCAGGTCGATGTCTGAGCCGGGGCGATAAGTCCCTTTGGCGCGCGAGCCATACAGCACCGCCTTCTCCACCTCTGGATGGCGGGCCAGCACGCTTCGGAGACGTTCCACCGTGGTCGTGGTCAGGCCGTGGTTCATGCCTCCTCCTTCTTCTCCAGGGCAAGGAACTGGTGCTGAAACACCTCAAATGCCGGAACGTAGCGCGCCTGCACTGCTGCCATGATCTTCCCGGCCACGTCGTCGTTGTACGTGTGAGAGGACTCGTTGCGGTGCTCGATCATGTTCATCCATGCCTCCCCGTCCTCGATGAGTTCCGCCGCAAAGGCTGCCCGCGTGG
>JBMOHI010000553.1:0-1966 GCA_049317925.1 Terrimicrobiaceae bacterium | reverse complement strand
GTGATATCCGCGTAGGCATCAATGCGGCGGTCGCGCAGGAAGGGCCAGTGGGTCCGCTGGGTGTCCACGGTGTCGAGATCGATTTCCGCCACCAGAACCTCTTCCTTGTCGGTCGAGCCCTTGACCAGAATCTCGCCAGACGGATCGCAGAGAAAACTCTGTCCCCAGAATTCGATGCCATCCCCGCCGTCCGGTGCCTCATGCCCGACGCGGTTGGGCACGGCGACGTAGCAGCCATTGGCCACGGCATGGCCGCGCTGCACGGTCTCCCAGGAGGAATGATGGCGCTTGCCGTACTGGGCTTTCTCCCTGGGATGCCAGCCGATGGCGGTGGGATAGAACAAAATCTGGGCCCCGTTGAGCGCGGTCAGTCGGGCCGCTTCGGGATACCATTGGTCCCAGCAGACGCAGACTCCGATGCGGCCGAACTTCGTGTCCCAGGCGCGAAAGCCAAGGTCGCCAGGCGTGAAATAGAATTTCTCGTAGAAAAGCGGATCATCCGGAATGTGCATCTTGCGGTATTTGCCGAGGTAGGCCCCATCGGCATCAATGACCGCCGCCGTGTTGTGATAAACCCCTGGCGCGCGCCGTTCGAAAAGCGAGGCCACGATCACCACGCCGAGTTCCTTGGCGAGAGACTGCATTTTCTCTGTGGTCGGCCCGGGAACGGGCTCGGCCAGTTCGAAGTATTTGTGATCCTCGACCTGGCAGAAATACACCCCGGTGAAAAGTTCCTGCAGGCAGATGATTTGTGCACCGCGTCCGGCCGCGTCGCGGATACAGCGTTCCGCCGCGGCGATATTCTCCGCGTAATCCGTGGTGCAGCGATTCTGCACGAGTCCGATTTTTACCTTCTTGGCCATGGTAGGATGACTAACTGAGGAAAATCCGCGATGCCACCGAAATAGGACTCCCGCTATTGCGCTTTGCGCGGCACGATTTTCACGCTTTTGATTTCAACGCGTTCGGTCGGCTTGCTGGGTTCTCCACCGGGTGAAGTGGTCACCGGGGTCTTTTCGATTTTCGCCAGCACTTCTTCCCCGCTGATCATTTTGCCAAAGCCCGTGTATTTGCCATCGAGAAACGGAGCCGGTCCGAACATGAGGAAAAACTGGCTGCCGGCGGAATTCGGATCCTGCGAGCGGGCCATGGAAATCACGCCGCGTTCGTGTTTCCGGTCGTTGAACTCCGCATCGATTTTGTAGCCAGGATCGCCCGTGCCCCAGCGGGCTTCCATCGCGGGATCCTTCGTCAGGGGATCGCCGCCCTGGGCCATGAAACCGGCGATGATGCGGTGAAACGCGGTGCCGTCATAAAATCCCGAGGCCGCCAGTTTTTTGAAATTGGCCACGGTCTTGGGCGCGACCTCGGGCCAGAACTCGACCACGATCTGGCCTTTCGAAGTCTCGATCACGGCCACCTCGTCGGAAGCGGCGCGCAGGGTGGGGAGGGCGAGAAGGAGGGACAACAGGAGAAGGGAGAGACGTTTCATGAGGCGCAAATTATTTCACGGCCCGGGCGGTCTGTCATGCGAACAATCGGTCGGCGCTTTACTTTGTGGCGGGGACGCAGGATGGTGTCGGCCTCATGTCAGACATCCGCATTCTCCTAAAAACCGGCAAGGGCGACATCGAAGCGACCCTCTTTGCGTCCAAGGCTCCCGTCACGGTGGCCAATTTTCTTAACCTCTCCCAGCGGGGATACTACGAGGGCATTACGTTCCATCGCGTGATTCCCGATTTCATGGTCCAGGGCGGCGACCCGTCCGGCACCGGCGGCGGCGGACCAGGTTATAACTTCGAGGACGAAGTGAAGACCGGTCTCAAGCACGACAAGCCCGGCATTTTCTCCATGGCCAACCGCGGACCCGGCACGAATGGCAGCCAGTTTTTTATCACTCACGTGCCCACGCCCTGGCTGGACGGAAAACACACCGTCTTCGGCGAGGTGACCAAGGGTCAGGATG
>JBMOHI010000552.1:0-1972 GCA_049317925.1 Terrimicrobiaceae bacterium | reverse complement strand
CCAAGGCCATCTACGAACTGTACAATCTGCTCGGCGACGGCCGCTTCATCGCCAGCGCCCTCGGCGTGTGGGCCATGGGTTTCCTCGGCATTTGCATCCTCGGAGCCAGCCTCATCCTCGGGAAAAAACTCGGGGCCATTTTCCGGGTTTAACCCCGGCCCGCCGGATCCTAGACGAGCGCGCCCGCACGACTCCCTGTATGACTCTTCGCTCGTGGCCGACCGCTCTTGCTTGCGTGGTTCTGCTCAGCGCCTGCCAGACCAGCCGGATCGGAGGTATCCAACAGGACCAAATCAAAGACTCACTTCGCGGATTCCAGAACGCGATCAACGCGCGATCCTACGATCAGCTCGACCCGGTCCTCGCCGCGGACGTGCAGGTGGATGGCCTGCCCGGAGAGATGTCCCGGGCCGGACTGAAGGCCGGCATGCAATGGACGCCCACGCCGGTGGACGGGATCCGGATTTTGTCCGCCTCAAAAACACCGGAAGGCGTGGAAACGCGGATCGTTCTTTGCATGGGCAACAAGGGTTTGCCGCTCAAGATCGGTTTCGATGGATCCGGAAAGATCCGTTCCATCGATGCCGATCCCCTCTGGAACCCGGCGGAGGCGGCTGTTCCCGCCGGCTTCAGCAGCAAGTTTGTGGTCAGTGGAGGATTGCTTTTTGTCAAAGCCACCGTTGACGACAGGACGGGATACTTCCTCTTCGACACCGGGAGCTCGCATCTGTTGTTCAACAAGAAATACTTTTCCGCCAATACTGAACCGGGTCTGACCGGCATCTCGGCCAACATCCACGGTCTCAAGCAACCCGGCGGCCTGGTCAAGGTGCGATCCCTGCGCTGGGAGGGCCTGCGGACCAGCAACCAAATCGGCGAGCTGCACGATTTTTCCAGCATGGAGCGCCCCGCCGTCTCACCCCTTCTCGGTGCCATCAGCCACGCTGAAGTCAAAAACTGCGCGGTTGTTTTCGATTGGAAACGCAAACTCATCCAGGTTTCTCCGGTCAATCGCGATGGCTCCCGGCGCCGCAGCCCGGCCGAACCGCCGCCCTCCGCCATCGTCCCCTTCACCTACTTCCTCCACCTTCCGCAGTTCACCGCACGGATCGGCGCAAAGGACGTCTCCGTGCTTTTTGACAGCGGAGCACAAACGAATCTGCTGCCGGACCTGGCCGGACTGGAAAACCAGTTCCGCCCGTTCGGCGAACTCCGCGGCTTGAGTGACGGCGGCGAACCCCGGAAGGTTGCCGCCGTGACCGGCGCAATGGACACGCTCTCTCTCGGAGCAGTCACCTACCGTTGGCTGCCCTTCGTGATTCATCCGCTGCCCTATTTTGGCGGCAGGGGCATGTTGGGCGTGCCGGTATTTCAACAAAGCCGGATGGAAATCAATTTTCCGGCAAGGCAGATTCTCCTCTGGCAGTGAACGACGCGCAGCTAGGACGATAAGCGCTCCGCGTCCGCAATTTTGCAGGCTCGTCGAATCGCCTTGGCCACTTCCCTGGCCTCAAGGGGACTCATCTCGACAGCATCCTTGACAACCATGGAAACAAATCCCGTGCGTGAACTTTTGCGGATAATGACCCGCGGCGAGTTTCCGCCCGACCCGAAGGGCATGATGGTGACAAAATCGTCGCCGGTCTCCGCATCAGTTTCGCGCGTGATGAGGGGCAGCTTTTCCTCATTGGCCTGGATGGCGGCGATGTGCTCGTCCAGGCTGGCCCCTCCCGGAGTCACGGTGGTCCGGCAAATCAGCCGGATGCCCTTGAGAGGGTTGGAACCACGACGGAGAAACGTGGTGCGGATCTCATGGTTATTGAGGTAAACGCGGATTTCGTAATCCCCCTTGGGAGTCCGGCCCCGCAAGGCATACGCATTGGCCAAGGAGACCTTGAAGACCGGTATCTGCTGAAGAATGGTGTCGGCCAGCGGACGGAGGGAAATTTCGGTGTCGTTGGTCATGTTCTAG
>JBMOHI010000551.1:0-1989 GCA_049317925.1 Terrimicrobiaceae bacterium | reverse complement strand
GACCCATGTCCGCGCTGCCCGTTCCGCAGGCGGTGTTGACCCGGCCGCGATAGACCGTCATGCCAGGCAGGCGGTATTGCCGCCCGATGCGCCGGAACTCCTTGGTCCAAACATCCTCGGTGTCGGCCAGAACCACTTTAACAAAATCGAAACGCTCCTGATCCTTTGGGCTGGACGGCGCAGTCTGCGCGGGAACGGCGGCGCCGTCGCCCAACAACATGTTGGCGTCCAGGATTCCCAGCTTCCAACCGACGATGCCGATCACCAAGGCGATCAGAATTCCTTTGATGCCGAACTTCCGGCCGATCAGCGACAATATTCCGAAGGCGGCACTGCTGGATCCAACGCGTCCGGCGGTCGTCCGCCCGCGTGCATCATCGACATTCTCGCTTTCTCTACGGCCTTTCCATTGCATAAAGGTTTTTGGTTGGGTCCAGGAAAACTTTCACATCGGCGGGCCGGTTGGAAGTTTGAAATGTCCCTCAATCCAACGGATTCACCCGTCCGACGAGAAGCAGATCCGCCGGCAGACGGGGAATGCGGGACACCTGATTCTCGGCAATCCCCAGAGTGGGTCCTATGATGTTTTCCGGGAAACCCGGGATCGCTCCGGTGAGGCCGATGTCCTGCACATCAGGAGTGTCGAAAAAGATCAAAAAGTGGACCTCGGTGCCGTCCAGATTTTCGATGTGATGCGGGTAGGCCCGCGGAATAAAATATATGTCCCCGGGATGGAGTTCATAGGTCTCGGCCGACCCGCCCGGGCTTTGCACGGTCATGCGGGCATGCCCCTGATGGACGAAGCCGAGCTCGGCTGTTTCCGGATGCCAGTGGGGTTCGCGCATGCCGATGCCGTGGATGCGCACGGAATACATCGCCTGGGCGCGCAAGGCCGGCCAGGTGTCGCGCCTCGCCACGATGGCCGAGCCGTCCGCACTGGAAACAAGCGGCGCCCGCGCCTCGATGGCAAACTTGAACGGGGACGGATACCGGTCGGAGTCCGTCAAAACGCCCGCGGAAGCCGCCCGGCCGAATTCCACACTTTGCGGAGACTGGGTCAGGCCCGCCAACGCCTTCTCGTCCAAGTTCCAAGTATTTCCCATCACCGCCGGCGACAGACAACCCACGAATCCGGAGAGACCGAAATCCTCCACGTCCTCATGGGAGAAGGTGATGACCAGTTCGACGGGGTCGGGACCGACATTCTCGATGGCATGAAGAGAACCAGAGGGAACGAAAAACATTTCTCCCGCGGAAATGGTGAAGCGGGCGTGGACGTTGCCGCTGGCAAAAATGGTCACCCTCGCCTGACCGCTCAGACAATATGCCAGCTCATCGGCATTGGCATGCCAGTGCGGCTCGCGAAAGCATCCTTCGTTGATCACCAGCCGATAGAGCGAGAGACCTTTCAGAATCGGAAAGTTGGCCTTGCTGGCCTTCGTCTTCGTGCCGAGCGGGGTGGCGAGTTGCGGGGCGGTGGCTCCAAGGGGAAATTTGTGGGACATAAGCTCTAATCCGTAGCGGAAAACGTCAGTTTTCCGACCATCGTTTTCGAGTTAGAAATTGCAAATCCTTTCCGACCGCCATGCCTCCTCCCACGCTCTCACGAGCCCGGCTAAGGGCGATCCGACCGCGGGGTTGCTCCGGAAGATTTTGCCTCTATACTCCCTCCCATGTCGGGAAACAAAAAACGCGTGCTCGTGGGAATGAGCGGAGGGGTGGACTCCAGCGTGACCACCCATTTGCTCAAACAACAGGGCTACGATGTCGTCGGCGTGACCATGAAGGTCTGGCCGCAGGACTGCATTTCGCGGGCCGAGGACAAATGCTGCGGCCCCTCCGCCATCGCCGACGCCCGCGGTGTAGCGCACAAACTCGGCGTGCCTCACTACGTCGTGGATGAAGCTGACCAGTTCGAGAAACTCGTCATCAACTATTTCTCCAGCGAATACCGCGCCGGCCGCACCCCGAATCCCTGCGTGATGTGCA
>JBMOHI010000550.1:0-1991 GCA_049317925.1 Terrimicrobiaceae bacterium | reverse complement strand
TCAGGTATCCCCACTTGCTTTTGGCATCCGAGCCTGCTCCGCAGGCGAAATGCCAAAAGTGCCGAAGGCATGGGGATTAACTGCACGGCCCTGTTCGGCCATTCTATTTCGTTTAGTCCCACTCAGTGCAAACATATAAGGTCTCAGTGCTTTTGGAATATACCTCGTAAGAAGCGGTTCCCTGACCAAGACCGCCGCCACGCTTGTAAGTAACTCCTTCGGCTGGCGCCGTTCCCCACCACCACGGTGCCTTTGGCATGTTGGCAAGTTCCCGTTGCAGGAGGGGAGTATGTCCTGTCTGATTGAAGTCTGAACGCTTGAGGTGAAGTCTGTAGAACGCATAACCGCTGCCCCAACCAGAAATCCAGCACCAGACAATACCCGATGTAGGTGTGATGCCACATAGCTTTTCGTAAGAAACGTCGTTGGTATCACAAATCTCCGGCAGGAGTCCATTGCCCCTCGCCCATAGTGCCACAACCGCAAGTGCACCCACGACGGCAATTAAAATCAGCGACCGCTTGAGGATAGGCGTCATATTTTTGCCGAACGTAAATTAGGCTTGATCAAGCCATAAGGGAAATAGGCTGGATTAAGCCTAATTCGGCGTGCGACAGAGAGAAGTGCCTGAATTAGGCTTGAAAAAATCAATGCGCCATTTTTCGAAAGGCTGGTCGGGACATATCGGCAAGCAGGCCGGGAAGGGAAGAGAATCACGGGCCTTAGCATGTGGGTGATCCGATTCGGGAAGTTCATTGAACCAAGCTGTATCATGGCGCAACGCGGTCCAGGGTCGAGGCGTTTTTGAGGTCCCTGCGAGCGGCGGAGTTTATCAAGAGCGGCGTGGGACATGCCCCGAGACGTTGCGGCGGGCCAATGGGCGGGCAGGGAGAGGGACCGAGACGCCGATGACACAGATCGAGATCGCGAGGATGCGCCGCGAGAAGTCACGGACGAGGTGAGAACGGCTGGTTCTGCGCAACGAGGTTGCACGGGCCAGGGCGGCAGGAGGCGGCGGGGAGGCGGGGAGTTTTTTCCAGGGTGGGCGGGATGGCGTGAATCCCGCGCACGGGATTTTGGTTGCAATTCCCGGAGCTTCGTCCAGATTTCCCGCCCCTATGAGTCAACATCCCAGCCTGAAGGGCAAAGGCACGATCCAAGCGAAGCGCAGCGTTCTGAAGCGTTTCGAGCGCGTGGAATTGCTGAAAAAGCGCGGTCAATTTAAAGAAGGCCAGCCGGTGATCGGCTTGCGCAAGACGAAGCCGGAAGATTAGGCCGCTTATGCGGTTGAATCGCTTTCTGGCGGCGGCGGGCTTCGGTTCGCGGCGCGCCTGCGAAGCGCTGATCACGGACGGCAAGGTCTCGATCAACGGGCACTTTATCCGTGATCTGGCCACCACGGTGGGCCCGGAGGACGACGTTCGCGTCACGGGCAAGAGCGCCAAACCGGCGGCGCATGTCTATCTGTTGCTGCATAAGCCGCGGGGTTTTCTTTGCACGCGTTCGGATGAGCGCGGGCGGCGGACGATCTTCGATCTGGTCCCGGGGCATTTTGGGCGGCTTTTTCATGTCGGTCGTCTGGACAAGGAGAGCGAGGGATTGATTTTGCTGACCAATGACGGGGCGCTGTCCGAGCGGCTGACGCATCCGGCGCATGAGGTCGAGAAGGAATACGAGGTCCTCCTCGACAAAGCCTTTGATGTGGCGGAGACGCCGAAGTTTTTGCGCGGGTTTTTCATCGAGGGGGGAAAAGCGAAAGCCGAGCGGCTGCATGTGCTGGCCCCGCCGCTGGTCAAGGTGGTCCTGCGTCAGGGAATCAAACGGCAGATCCGGCTGATGTTTTACAAATTCGGCTACGAGGTGAAGCGGCTCATGCGCATCCGCATCGGCGGGATCGAAATGGGTCCGCTCAAGCCGGGGCAATGGCGCCTGCTCAAAGCCCGCGAGGTTGCGCTTCTGACCGGATCGGATAAGCCGAAGAAGAAAACCAC
>JBMOHI010000549.1:0-1997 GCA_049317925.1 Terrimicrobiaceae bacterium | reverse complement strand
CACCGGGTCCGTTCACGATGCAGCCCATAATGGCAATCTTCACGCCCTTGAGATGGGCTGTGGCAGCCTTGATGCGGGCAGTCGTGCTTTGGAGATTAAAAAGTGTCCGCCCGCAACTCGGGCAGGCCACATAATCGGTCTTGAAGATGCGCGTGCCGGCGGCCTGGAGAACATTGTAGGCCAGGCGCAGGGATTGACCCGGCGCCTCCTCGCCCTGGATGAGCACGGCATCGCCGATGCCGTCGCAAAGCAGAGAACCGATGTTGGTCGCAGCCCGGAGGAGAGTTGCCAAAAATTCCGCATTCCCCATTCCGCATTCCGCACTCGTAAAAGTGTCCTTGAGCAGAATCGGATGCCGCGGGTCCAGTTTGGATGCCAGCAGGCGGAAGGCCGCGATGACGGGAAGATCAATTCCATCTTTGATCGTGACAAGCTGATCGGGTGAGTCCGAATTGATGGCAGCGATTTCGTTGTCATCCCCCGGATCGACTTCGCAAACGCCCGAAGCTTCGTAAACGATCTCCGGCTGGTAATCGCCCATGCGGTCGAGCTTGTGAGCGATCTTATCGCGGGTGGCCTGGCGCACGACCACTCGCACGAGTTCCTCGCCGCCGAGTTTGATGCCGTCGCGCTCGATCATGTGGGACTCCCGACGCCGATAGGAAAACGGATCAAAGGGAATTGCGGATTGCGAATCGCGGATTGCGGATTGAACGGATCGGCAAACAACCAGTGCCTGCGCCACGGGAATCTCATGCACGCTGTCCTCTGTGAGCGAAACACGAATGGTATCGCCGATGCCATCAGCCAACAGGCTGCCGATGCCGATGGCGCTCTTAATCCGGCCGTCCTCGCCGTCGCCGGCCTCGGTCACTCCGAGATGCAGCGGATAATTCCAGTCCGGCCCCTCGGCCGCGAGGCGCGCCACCAGAAGGCGGTAGGCGGCGATCATGACCTTGGGATTGCTGGCCTTCATCGAAAAGATGAAATCGTGAAACCCGAGATCTCTGGCAATTCGGGCGAATTCGAGCGCGCTCTCGACCATGCCGAGCGGGGTGTCGCCGTAGCGGTTCATGATGCGATCGCTCAGGCTGCCGTGGTTCGTGCCGATCCGGATGGCGCGACCATGTTCCTTGCAGAATAGCACCAACGGGGTGAAGCGTTCGCGGATGCGCTCGAGTTCGGCGGAATATTGCGCATCCGTGTACTCGATGATTTTGAATTTCTTCGAATCGGCGTAATTGCCGGGATTGACCCGCACTTTTTCCACCCATTTGGCCGCTTCCATGGCGGCCTCGGGCTTGAAATGAATATCGGCCACGATGGGAACCTCGCAGCCCTGTCCGCGCAGGCCGCGGACGATATGTTCGAGATTGGCGGCGTCCTTCACCGTCGGTGCGGTGATGCGAACGACCTCGCAACCGACCGCGACGAGGTCGAGGGTCTGCTGAATGGATTGGGCAGTATCCATCGTATCGCAGGTGATCATGGACTGCACCCGGATCGGATTGTTTCCACCGATGCCGACGTGGCCGACCATCACCTCGCGGGTGGGCCGGCGGGAGTAAGAATACGGATTCGAACAGTAGGAAAGCACCCCGCTCACGGCTGCTGACCCGGACCCGGCGTGGGCGCGAATTTCATCTCCTCGACAACCTCCTTGGCCGCCGATTTTTTCCAAGGAAGATCAAGAACGTCGTAGAAGGTGACATAGAGCATGAACCCGATGATCAGGATGGCACAGGCGGACTGCACGAATTCGAGCACACGGATGTTGACCGGTCGGCGCCTGATACCTTCGATGATAGCTAGGGTTATGTGGCCGCCGTCCAGCACGGGAATGGGCAGGAGATTCATCAGGGCGAGGTTCACGTTAAGCACGACACTAAACCACAGAGCCAGCCGCCAGCCGTCCGGGCTTTCAAAGAGCCGGTAGTACAAATTCATGATGCCGACCGGGCCGCTGAGATGCTGAAGGGTGATGCCGGATTTCGGCG
>JBMOHI010000548.1:0-1999 GCA_049317925.1 Terrimicrobiaceae bacterium | reverse complement strand
TCTTGAGCGGGAGGCGGTCAATGGGCAGGCCGAAGACTTCACTGGCTTGGGCGTTCATCTGGTGATCCATGAGCCAGAGGGCGACTTCGGCGATGCGGACGGGCCATTCGGAATACTCGATGCCGTGGAATTGATCGACATTCACGCCGATGAGGTCGGCGAACTCGGCGGTGCGGAAGGATTGGATGGCGTGTTTTTCCTCGCCGTATCGACCGACATTTAACTCGCGCACGACATCAATCTCCAGGGTGCGCAATTCGCGGTAGGCGAGCACAAGGAAATTGCCGCAGCCGCAGGCGGGGTCGAGGAACTGGAGGGAGCGGAGTTTCTGGTGGAAGCCTTCGAGCACGGCGCGTTGGCGGGTGGACCGGTCGGTCTTGGCGTGTTCCCATTCGGCGCGGAGTTCGTCGAGGAAGAGGGAGCGGAGCACCTTCATGATGTCGCGTTCGCTGGTGTAGTGGGCTCCTTGCTGGCGGCGGGCACGGTCTTCCATCACACCCTGAAAGAGGGAACCGAAGACGGCGGGAGAAATGCGGGCCCATTGGAAATCGCAGCAATCGAGGAGGGCCTGGCGCATCTCGCGGGTGAAGCGGGGGAAGCCGAGGCGTTCGGCGAAGAGGCCGCCATTGACGTAGCGGAAACCATAGAAGGGATCGGTATCGGCCAGAGCGCCGTCGGCGGCGGGGTTATTCAGCCAATCGCAGAGTTCGTTGAGCTTGGCCCCACAGTCGGAGCCGTCCTCGCGGGTCTGGGTGCGGATGAACTGGGTGAAGGCGTCGGGCTGGAAGATGAGGGTGTCCTCGGCGAAGAGACAGAAGAGGATGCGGACGAGAAGGCGCTCCAGATCGTGCCCGGCAAAACCACCGGCCCGGAGCGCATCGTGGAGTTCGCACATGCGGTCGTAGGCCTTCTGGTTGGCGGGGTCCTCGGGGTCGAGACGCACGCGGGTCTGCCCGAGCATGAAGGCAAAGGCGCGAATGTGGCGCGGGAACTCGGCGAGGGTGAAATGGTGGGGCTCGATCTTGCGGCCCTCGAAAAGCGGTAGGTCGCGCTGTTCCTCGGGCTCAAGATCGTAAAGGACAAAGCGGGCGAAGTCGGAGACGAGGACAAAGCGGGGAAGCTCGTCCCAGCGGTTTTCGCGGGTGAGGTCTTCGATGTAGGTGAAGGCTTGGGTTTTGGCGATGGAGAGGTCTTCGCCAAAGCTCTTGTGTTCGACGAGGAGCTTGCCTTTCCAAAGAAGATCAATGGCGCTGGTGTGGCCCTTGAGATTGCGGACATTGGCCTCGAAGGAAGCGAGGGACGCGCGGCGGAGGCCGAAGACATCGAAAAACTCGTTCCAGAAGGTTTGCTTGTCGGCCCGCTCGGAAGTGGCATCCGTCCACGTGCGGGAAAATCGGATGGCACGCTCGCGGACTTCGGTCCAGGAAAGGTGGGGCATGGCGGCGGAAAGATTGGGAGTAAACCACAGAGGCCACAGGGGCACAATCGAAGAGTCGCGAGGCGGGAGGCAATCGCGGGACAAATCACGGGGAAGAAAGCGGAGGTTCGCGCCAAGGACGCCAAGGACGCTAAGAAGAATCTGTCCGGCACTTCGCTTTGCGTCCTTGGCGACCTTTGCGCGAGAAAATCCCTGCGAGGCAACGGCCCGGGGTTTGGCTACACCACCAGCACGCCGGACCGCGACGCGGTCTTTGCGGGAGCGGGCATCATCGGGCAGTTCGGCCCGAACTGGAATGCGTATTTCTACTACAACGCGGACTTCGGACGGCAGGACTTCGTCAGCCACGCCATCAGCACGGGCTTGAACTTCAAGTTTTAGGAAGGCGGCGTCGAGGAGCAATTCTTGATTTTGGAGGGCACTGCTTCGTCAGTGCCCATGAATCAAAAGGAAAGCGACAACCGGGGCGCAGCGGAGATCTGAGCCAAAGGCGAGTTAACGCGCTTCCCTCCAGGTTGGAACCCGTCCATTGCTCTGGACGTTTCTACGTTTCCGCGATAT
>JBMOHI010000547.1:0-2020 GCA_049317925.1 Terrimicrobiaceae bacterium | reverse complement strand
CCCGGCCGGTTTCGTTTGTCGAGGTCTTCAAAAAACTTGTGCAACGGAACAAGGGGGTTTCCGTCGCGGTGGCTGCGGCCCTCCTCATTCTCATCTGCGGTGTGCTGGTTTACGTTCACCAATTACAGGACAGGCTGGCCGCTCAGAAAAGCGCCCGCGAGGCGCTCGAAGCGCAGATCGCTCTGACCGTTGCGCGGGAGGCCGAGGCCAACCATGCCACGGCCCGGGCCGAAGCCGAACGCACTGCGGCGGGCAAGGCCAAGGAGGAAGCGGACCGGGCCAGGGATGCGGCCAACCAGGCGGAGCAGAGAGCACAGGGTTTGGTGGCCAAGCTCTCCGAGGAACGGGCGGCCAAGGAACAGGCGGAGAAGCTGGGCGAACTGGCGAAGGCCGAGGCCAAGGAAGGCCTCGCCAAAGCGGAGCTTTTGACCCAAGAGCAGCAGGAATTGCAGAAGCAACTGCAGGAGATCCAGTCGGCCAAAAACACTCCCTCCCGCCCGGGCGGCGGTGTCAACGGGCCAGGATCCCAGCAAATTGATCCCCGCGCCCACGAAGCCCTCATGCGGGCGAACGAAATTTTCCTGCTCAGCTACCGGCCGGAGGATTTTCCTTCCATGGAAAAAAATCCCGCTCCGGTGCTGGCCAAGCTGACCAGTGCGATGGATCTCGCCGCGCAGGCCCTGGTGTTGAATCCCGAATTTTTCCCGGCCTGGATGTTGAAAGGGCGCCTGCATCTGTCCCTGATGGAATATGCCCGGGCGGAGGAGAGTTTCCGTCAGGCGGAACAGAATGCGCTGAAGTTTCCGGGTCTGGCGGCGCGGGACGATCCCTCCGAGATGGTGCGTCTCGCGTCCGGGCTGGCGGGTCAGCCGGGGAGCAAATCCGCCAGGGACATCGCGAATTTGCTGGGTTCGCCCATCATCGAAAACCAGCGGGCGGGTTTGTTTCTCGAATTCATCCAGGATAAACTGAGCCTGCGCAAAGCGGGGGCCACCGCGATCAATCCGCTCGGACGCTTCCTCACCGGCAATGAGGCCGCGATGGAGATCCTGGCGCGGAATGGCCCGGAGACGCGCGTGGTTTTCAAATCGGGAGGAATTGTCGGGCGGGCGGAGGTGATGATCTCGGGCGTGGAGGAACTCAAGGATCTGACGCCCCTCAAAGACATGAACCCGACGATGCTTTCCATCACCGGGGCCAAGACGATCCATTGGGAACCGATTCTGGCCCTGCCGCAGCTGGAATCCCTCGATTTGTCAAAATGCAGCCTCGACAATCTTCCGCTCAACCCCCGCAACCAGCGCGGCCTTTCCGGGCTCCGCTCGCTTGGCCTGGCCGGGACGGGAGTGCAGAATCTCGACTTTGTCCGCGGCATGCTTTCCCTCAATAAACTCGACGTCTCCGATACCAGTATCACCGACCTCTCGCCCCTGCTCGCAGTCCGGCTGCCATTGAGCGAACTCGCAATCAGCGGCGTGAATCCGGTCAACCTGCGGGTCCTGTTGAATCTGCCGCTCGAAAGCCTGACTTTGAGTCCCATGCTGGTGACCGATAAAACGGGTCTGGGCGGTCTGCGGGTTCATCGCACCTTGAAGGTGCTGCGTTCGCCGGACGACCCGGCCGATCAACCCGTGCAGGAATTCTGGCGCAAACTCGCCGCCGGCGCCTACGAGACGAGTCATTGAGCGGATTTTTTCGGCTTCCGCCCCTGCGAAGTTCCTGATGTTCTCGCGCCTCGTCTGTAATTGCTCGTAATCTGCCCGCATGGTACCGCCTCCCACCGTTGAAGAAAATGCCCCGCCCCACCGCGGGCCGGTGAAGGCGTTTTTGAGTTTGCTCGGGGCCGGTGTTCTGGTGGCGGTGCCGCTGATTGTCACGATCTGGGTCATTCACATCGGCTACGAGTTCATCAACGAAATCAGCGCGCCGCTTTATCGCGCCATCGGATGGAATTTTGTCGGGCTCCCGTTTTTGACCACGATCCTCATCGTGCTGGCGATGGGGTTCATGGCCACGAATG
>JBMOHI010000546.1:0-2023 GCA_049317925.1 Terrimicrobiaceae bacterium | reverse complement strand
GGCCAGTCGGATGCGGTTCGCTTCAGCGGCTAGACGGAAAAGCGAACCATCGGCCACGAAAGCAAGCGGACGGCTCTGGGTTACCAATTCTAGATTGGACTCCTGATCCCGGTAGATGAGCTGGGAGGCCGTCCTGCCAGTGCTGTCGGAATACGTGACCTCGAGCGCTTGGTCGCCAAACATCTGTGCGTGTTTGATCGTGACAGTGTCATTGGCCACGAGGCCCCGAACGAGACAGTTGACGGTGATGTCTTCCAAGCGGGTCATAGGGCAGGAATCTAGCTGGACGCCAAGAATTCAACAATGCATGATTTTACAAGTTCCATGTGTTTTGAGTCATGAATGCTCCCCTGATCGACCTGAAAGGCCTCTCAATCGATCGCCTAAAGGCATTTTGCGCGGTTGTGGAGAAGGGTTCTGTTATTGGGGCTGCGGATGGCGACCCAACCGCCAGAGTCAGATCAGTCGCCAAATCAAGGAACTGGAGGATGCGCTTGGGGTTGCTTTATTCGAGCGGGTAAACCGCCGATTACTTCCGACCCCCCTTGGTCGGGACCTCGCGTTGATGACGACCGCATTCTTTGCGAGCCTTGCAGACCTCACCGAACGCGACCTTCAACGCGGAGAGCTGATTCGCATTGCCGCCGGGGAAAGCGTCTTTTCGGGATTCATTGTGCCACGCTTTGACCGGATGCGCGACGCACTACCCAACCACCGGTGTGCCTTCCACCAATGCAGCACCGAAGATGCCTTGAGCAGAGTTTGGACAGGAAAAACAGACATCGCCGTCGTTCGCGATACTGCGAATGTTGGAAAACTTGAAATCACGGAACTCGGGCGAGCTCAATACCGATTGGCCGTTCCAAGGCAACTACTCCCAGGACGTCAAAAGGAAGGCCTGGCAAAACTCAAAGGACTTCCGATCGCGCTGCTCTCCGGCACAGGGGAGCTAAACCGCCGACTGGAAGAAGTTTTCCAAGAGACTGGAGCGGAGGTTAGAATCGTTGCCGAGTCTGACACCTTCGCTACCCTCCGCGACTTGGTGCAAACCGGCTCGGTGGCCGCAATCTTGCCGGAATGGTCAGCCAAGACGCTGCCAGCGGAAAGCACTGCTATCGTGGTGCTGCCAGAACTCAAAATTCTCGAACGGACCTTGGTCATCGCAACTCACAGCAGGCTGGCGTCAATCAGACCTGTGATGGCTGAAGCTGTCTCCGCGCTCCGCGAAATTTGGAGGCCGTGACCCTGGAATCGACCTTGCTCAATCATCGAGAGTGGTGGCATCAACGTCCTCTTCCCGAAGGGAGAGGTTTTTGATGGCGGTATCCACGCTGGCGTGGCGCATAGCGTGGCTCGTTCGGACCAAGTCGTGCCCTAGGGCTGCGTAAATCAACCGGGCGAATGTCTTCCGAAGGGTGTGGGTTCCAATTTCTCCGGGAGCTCCCGTGATTCCGCCGGCCCGAAAAGCCCGCTTCACGGCCCTCCAACCCGCGGTTTTTGACAACCGCGTTCAAGGTGCCGACCAGGGAAGAGGAAGGCATCCAGAGATCGGTGGGCGATGGTATCGAGGTGGTCTTGCAGGGCAGCAGCCGCTTGCCGGTGGAGGGGCATGTCGAAACCAGCACGCTTGCCTTTGATTGTTTGCCTCCGAACCCGAATTCGATTCTGAACCTCACCGGCGACCGCCACGTTCGCGACCTTCAGGGACAGCATTGACGTCAGCCGCAAGCCGTTCCTGATTCCCAACACGATCAGCGTCCGTTCACGGCACCAAGGCGGAGTGGCGAGCAAGTCGAGGAGTCGGGAGATTTCACAGTTTGATAAAGGTCGGCAGCCACGCATGAGATTTTTTGAGAGTTCCTATGGACCATCTTTTCACCCCTTTGAGCCGGGCGGGGCGAAAGTCCCCGCCACGGCCGGGCCTCACCTCTTCAATTCCCCACCGCGACGCATTGTTTTGCGACAAATGGAGCGTGAATAGCATGGCCTGGAGTTTCCTTGGATCTTGCTGCCAAACTGGACG
>JBMOHI010000545.1:0-2025 GCA_049317925.1 Terrimicrobiaceae bacterium | reverse complement strand
CTGAAACCGTTCTGGGAGATCACCGCGGCCGAAGTGAAGGCCTGTCTCGAAGCCACGACCTGGCATCCGTCCATCACCGAATACTTCCCCGGCGGCGGTTGGAGCACGCGCTATGTCACCAAGGGCGGCATGCCCGCCACCATCTTCCGCCTCAACATGGTCGAGGGCCTCGGGCCCGCCCTGCAAATCGCCGAAGGCGAGACGGTCGAACTCCCCGACAAAGCCCACAAGCTTCTCGAAGAGCGGACCAATCCAACCTGGCCCACCACCTGGTTCTCGCCGTACACCACCGGCAAAGGCGCGTTCCGCGACACCTATTCCGTGATGAACAACTGGGGCGCCAACCATTGCGTGATGAGCTACGGGCACATCGGAGCAGACCTTATCTCGCTGGCCTCATTGCTCCGCATCCCCGTCTACATGCACAACGTCGGCGAGGAGAAAATTTTCCGTCCGAGTGCCTGGGCCGCCTTTGGCACTGAGGACACCACCAGCGCCGACTTCCGCGCCTGCGCCAACTTCGGCCCGCTTTACGGCGCGCGGAGATAAAATTGAACCACGGAGACACAGAGGCACTGAGCTTAGGCATGAATACTTTTGCTTCCTTCTCTGTGTCTCTGTGTCTCTGTGGTTAATCTCAGATGAACTACTCCACCCACATCAAAAACCCCGACGTCGTCCTGATCGGCAGCGGCGTCATGTCCGCCAACCTCGGGGCGCTGCTCAAGTGCCTCGATCCGAAACTCAAGATCCAGGTTTACGAAGTCACCGACGACCTTGCCCAGGAATCCTCCAATGGTTGGAACAACGCCGGCACCGGTCACGCTGGAATTTGCGAACTGAGCTACACGCCCTTCCGCGAACCCGACGGCTCGGTCAAGGTGGATAACGCCGTCAAAATTTTCGAGCAGTTCGAGCAATCGCGCCAGTTCTGGAGTTACGCCGTCGCGAGCGGCATGGTGAAAAATCCGAAGGACTTCATCAATCCCGTCCCGCACCTCAGTTTTGTCCACGGCGATGAACAGGTGGATTTTCTCCGCGCCCGCCACGCCGGGATGTCCGCCCACCATTTCTTTTCCGAAATGGAATACAGCACCGACCGCGCGAAGATCGGCCAATGGGCTCCGCTCCTCGTCGAAGGCCGCGGTGAGGTTCCCATTGCCGCAACCAAGATGGACGGCGGCACCGACGTCAACTTCGGCTCGATCTCGCGCAAACTTCTCGACTGGCTTTCGCAACAAGACGGCTGTGGCATTGCCACCGGCCATCGCGTGATCGATCTCGACCGCGCCCTTTCCGGCTGGAACCTCACCATTCGCGACGCGTCCACCGGTGAAACCCGCCAGAACCACGCGAAGTTTGTCTTCGTCGGCGCGGGCGGCGGCAGCCTGCCGCTCCTGCAAAAGTCCGGCATCCCCGAAGCCAAGGGCCTCGGCGGCTTCCCCATCGGTGGCCAGTGGCTCATTTGTGAAAACCCGGAACTGATCGAAAAACACCGCGCCAAAGTTTACGGTCAGGCCCTCGAAGCCGCGCCCACCATGGCTGTGCCGCATCTCGACACCCGCGTCCTCGACGGCAAAAAGACCCTCCTCTTCGGTCCCTTCGCCGCCTGGACCACCAAGTTCCTGCACAAGAAAGGCAGCTACCTTGATCTCCCGCTCTCGGTAAAACCCGACAACCTCTCCACTCTCGTCCGGATCGGCCTCACCAACGTTGACCTGGTGAAATACCTCGTCCAGCAAGGCACGCAAAGCATGGCCGACCGCATGGAGGTTCTCCACGTCTTCTACCCCGCCGCCAAGGCCTCAGACTGGAAACTTATCGACGCCGGCATCCGCGTGCAGGCCATCAAAAAGACCGACGGCGAGGCCGGCATCGTCCACTACGGCACGGAAGTCATCACCGATGCAGGCCGCACCATCTCGGCCCTGCTCGGCGCGTCGCCCGGCGCTTCGGTTTCCGTCCACATCGTGCTGGAGGTGATCAAAAAATGTTTCCCCGAACTCGTGCAAAACCCTGACTGCA
>JBMOHI010000544.1:0-2028 GCA_049317925.1 Terrimicrobiaceae bacterium | reverse complement strand
TCGACGTCGCGCTGGCCAATCTCTTCAGCGATGTCCTGATCGCCGCCTCGCCGCGAATCGCCTGCGCGGTGAAGCCCGGCGGCTGGTTGATTTTCTCCGGGGTTCTGCGGAAGCAGTCTGCGGAAGTTTCCGCCGCGCTGCAAAAAGCCGGCTTCACCCGGCCCCGCATCATTCCCCGCGGGAAATGGTGCGCCGGGATCTGCCTGCGGCAGAAATCATCCTGAAGCCGCTGCAGCTCAGTTGGGGAAACGGACCGTCAATCACCTGAATCGCTGGAGGGCAACGCTTTGTCGTTGCCCACTTCGTTGCCCATTGCGACGGAAACGACGAAGCGTTTCCCTCCAATCATCGCTACCATTTCACTGCCTCTAAACCTTCGCTTCGAAGATCGCTTCGATTTCCACCGCAACCCCGGTCGGAAGGGAGGCAAAGCCCACGGCGGATCGGGCGTGATAGCCGTCGCCGTCCTTGCCGAAGATTTCGTGCAAGAGATCCGAGGCCCCGTTGATGACAAGATGTTGTTCAATGAAATCGGGCGTGCCGTTGACACAGCCCAGGAGTTTCACAACCCGGACCGAATCGAGCGAACCAGCCACCCGGCGCAGGCTTTGCAGGAGCTTGATTGCCACCTCGCGGGCGGCGCCATACCCCTGCTCGACCGTGACATCGGCTCCGAGTTTACCCTTCAGCGAACTGACGTGCCCGGAGAGGAAATAGAGGTTTCCCGTGCGGTAGCACATGTTGAGGTAGGGCTTCTGCGCGGGGGCGGATTCGAAAACGATTCCGAGACTTTTGGCTTGGGCTTCAGCGGACATAGGATTTGAGCGTTACGGAGGCGGACCGCACTCTTCAATAAAAGTTTTCGCGCGTGAGGGGAAGGAGGCTGCATTTGCCAAAAAACCCTGTTGACGCCTTCCCGCACCCGCCGATAGGTTTCACGGCCCGCTCAAGACCGGTTCCCGCCCTGTCCAGGCGGGAAAACCCACATGGCCGAAGAGCTCTCCTACGTTCTCATCACCCCGTATTCGATCCGCAAATCCCGCACCGGCGGGATCGTGGCACGTCTACTCTCGCGCTCGGGACTCGAACTCGTGGCCGGCCGGATGTTTGCACCCGGACCCGAACTCCTCGCCGAAATCGCTGCCGCCACCGTCACGGAGACGGACGAACGCCATCGCCGCACCCAAGAGTTGATCCGGGACTACATTCTGAAAAAGCTCTCACCCGGCCCGGACGGTGTGAGACAGCGCGTGCTTCTGCTCGTGCTCAAAGGCGAGGACGCCGTGCTGAAAACCCGCACCGTCGTCGGCCACATCGTCAACGAACGCACCAGCGGCGAAACCATCCGCGACACCTACGGCGACTACCTCGTCGAGAACGGTCAGGTCGTTTATTTTGAACCCGCCGTGCTGGCAGCGCCCGACGCGGAAACCGCCCGTAAACATCTCGCCATCTGGGCCAAATACTCCGAAGCAGATGGCGGCATCCTCGACGAAGTCATCCCCTTCCCCGCCGGGGAGAACATCGAGAAGACCCTCGTTCTCATCAAACCGGACAACTTCCGTTTCCCCAATGCCCGCGCCGGCGGCGTGATCGATCTTTTCTCCCGCTCCGGTCTCTACATCATCGGCTTCAAGGTTCACTACATGAGCGTGGCCCAGGCGGAGAAGTTCTACGGTCCTGTGCTCGACGTCCTGATGGACAAGCTCCGCGAACCCAGCAGCAAACGCGCCAAGCTGGCCGTCGAGGAGGAATTCGGGATTCCGATTGACGAGGCCACCGAAAAGCAATTCGGCGAAATCATGGGCCCCATCGCCGGACGCAACCATTGGGAATCGATCGTCCAATTCATGGCCGGATCGCGCCCCAGCCGGTGTCCGGTCGAGAAACGCGACGAACCCGGCACGGAGAAATGCGTCGCTCTCATCTATCAAGGAGTGGACGCCGTGCGGAAAATCCGCGAGGTGCTTGGTCCGACCGATCCCTCCAAGGCCCCCTCCGGCACCATCCGCCGTGAATTCGGCCAGA
>JBMOHI010000543.1:0-2028 GCA_049317925.1 Terrimicrobiaceae bacterium | reverse complement strand
CTCTCGAGGCCGGTGATGCCGAAGGGGGCGTGATCGAGTTCGACCTCCTTTTCGTAGAAGGCGTGCGGAGCATGGTCGCTGCAGAGGATATCGAGCGTGCCGTCAGCCAGACCCTCGATGATCGCGTCGATGTCGCGATGCGTGCGAAGGGGCGGATTCATCTTGTAGTTGCTGTCGAACGTTTGCAGCGAGTCGTCGGTGAGGGCGATGTGATGCGGACAGACTTCGCCGGAAATTTTGACTCCGCGGGCGCGGGCTTCGCGCAGCAGGCGGACGCTGCCGCCGGAGCTGATGTGCTGGCAGTGGATGGGCGAATCGCACAGCTCGGCCAGAAGAATGTTCCGCGCCACGATCATTTCCTCGCCCGCGCGGGGCCAGCCGGGCAGGCCCAGACGCAGGCTCCATTCGCCTTCGTGCATGATGCCGCCGCCCACCAGCGAGTAGTCCTGGCAATGATCGAGCACGGTGAGACCGAACATGCGGGCGTATTCGACCGCGCGGCGCATGACCTCGTGATTTTGCACACAGTGTCCGTCGTCCGTGATGGCCACGATGCCGGCATTGATCATGGACCCGTAGGGAGCAAGTTCCTCGCCGGCGAGGCCCTTGGTGATAGCCCCGGTGGTGAAGACATTGACACAGGCCGAGGCCCGGGCTTTTTCGCGGATGAGGGTAATGGTGCCGGCATTGTCCGCCACCGGGCTGGTGTTCGGCATGCAGACCACGCTGGTGAATCCCCCGGCGGCGGCGGCGCGGGAGCCGCTGGCAATGGTCTCCTTGTGCGACTGGCCGGGTTCGCGGAAATGGACGTGCGAGTCGATCAGGCCCGGGGCCACGACGAGACCGGAGGCGTCTAAGACGGTTGAGGGTTGCGAGTTGATGGATGAGGGGTCGGAAATCACTCCATCCGCGATCCAGAGGTCGGCGATTTCGTCGCGCTGGTTGGCGGGGTCGATGATGCGGCCGTTGGTGATGCGGAGAGTGCTCATGAGGGAAGTCCGGCCCCGCCGGCGCAGAGGTAAAGAACGGCCATGCGCACGGCCAGTCCGTTGGTGACCTGTTCCAGAATGACGCTGTGCGTTCCGTCGGCCACGTCGCTGTCAATCTCGACCCCGCGGTTGATCGGGCCGGGGTGCATGATGAGGCAATCAGGTTTGAGCCGGGCAGCGCGGGCTTTGGTCAGACCGAAGAGCGAGACGTATTCGCCGAGGCCGGGGAAGTATTCCTTGCGCTGGCGTTCGTGCTGGATGCGCAGAAGGTTGATGACGTCGGCGGTTTCGAGCACGTCGTCGAGCTTGTGGGCCACGCGGACGCCGAGTTTTTCAAAAACTTTCGGCACCAGCGTGGTTGGGCCGACGAGAGTGACTTGAGCGCCGAGTTTGACCAGGGCGTAAATGTTCGAGCGGGCCACCCGGCTGAAAAGGATGTCGCCGACGATGGCCACATGGAGTCCCTCGATTTTTTCCCGTTTTTCCAGGATGGTGAATACGTCGAGCAGGCCCTGGGTGGGATGTTCATGCGCGCCATCGCCCGCGTTGATGATGCAGGATTCGAGCCGGTCGGCCAGGAAGCGTGAGGCTCCGGCGGAACTGTGACGCAGGACGATGATGTCGGCCCGCAGGGCTTGAAGGTTGAGGGCGGTGTCCTTGAGGGTTTCGCCTTTTTGCAGGCTGGACGCACCGACCGAGATGTTGACCACGTCGGCGCTGAGGCGCATGGCGGCGAGCTCGAACGACGTGCGCGTGCGGGTGCTGGGTTCGACGAAGAAATTGATGAGAGTTTTGCCACGGAGGGCGGGGACTTTTTTCAGGCTGCGTTCGCCCACGCCCTTGAAAGCGCGGGCGGTTTCGAGGATGTGGCGGATTTCCCCGGGACTCAGTTCATCGAGACCGAGCAGGTCTTTGCGGGTCCAGGCGTTCATGGCAGGGCGGGTTTCACCACGCTGACGCTGTCCGGCACGGCGTCGAGGTTTTCAAAACGCACACGAATCTTTTCGTCGTGGGTGGTGGGCAGGTTTTTGCCGACATA
>JBMOHI010000542.1:0-2029 GCA_049317925.1 Terrimicrobiaceae bacterium | reverse complement strand
CGCGAACGGGTCGTGACCGAGGAATACAGCATCGGCGACCGTCTGCGCGCCTATGTCGTGGCGGTGGACAATGCCTCCCGCGGCCCCGAAATCATCCTCTCCCGCAGTCATCCGAATTTCGTCCGCCGCCTTTTTGAAATCGAAGTCAGCGAGATCGCCGACCGTACGGTGGAACTCAAAGCCATCGCCCGCGAAGCCGGTTACCGGACCAAGGTCGCCGTTCACAGTGCCGATGCCAAGGTAGACCCCGTCGGTGCGTGTGTGGGTATGCGCGGGGCCCGCGTGAAGAACATCGTCCGCGAACTCAATAACGAAAAAGTGGACATCATCCGCTGGGATCCCGATTCGTTGAAGTTTGCCGCCGCCGCACTCAAGCCAGCCAATATCCGCAGCATCTCGCTCGATGAAGCCAGCCACACGGTTCGCGTTCTGGTGGCACGCGACGACCTTTCTCTCGCCATCGGCAAGCGGGGCCAGAATGCCCGCCTCACCGCCAAACTGACCGGCTGGGAAATTGATATTCAGGAAGACAAAACCGCCGAGCAGGCCCTCGAAAGCCAGAAAGCCCAGGCTGCCCACTCCATGGCCGAAGCCCTCGGCATCAGCGAGGAAGAAGCCCAGACCCTGGCCGCTGGCGGTATGAACTCGATCGAAGTCATTCTCTCGGCCGATGCCGATGACATTGCCGGCCTGTTGGGCGGGGATGTTGAAAAGGGGCAGAAGATCCTCGACGCCGCCCGCTCATCCGCCAAGGCACCCGAACCTGCAGAAACGGCCGCATCCTAGGGCGATGAAAACCGCCCGCACAAATTTCCATGGCCACACCGAAACTCACCGCCAGCAAATCCGAAGCGAAATCCGCCAAGCCTAAAAAGACGGTCTCCGGCATTGCCCGCATCACCAAGCCCGATCTTTCCGAAAAACCGCCGGAGGAACCGGTAGCGCCCAAGGCCCCGGTCGAGACGGTTGACCTGCTGGAGCCGAAGAAAAAAGTCAAACGCAAGGAGGGTGATGCCGGTGCCGGCAAATCGCCCGCCCCCATTCAGAAAATCCAGGCCAATCCCCCGCCCAAGGCCGCGGGAGAAACAGCCGCTAAAGCGGATGAACCCGCCGCTGCCGCACCCGAGCCCGTTGCCCCTGCTGCGGCCGATGAATCCGAGCCCACCGAGACCGAGGATGGCCGCAAAATCATCCATCTGAAAACCGCCATCGCGGTCAAGGATCTGGCCCCGTTGCTCGCCATGAAGCCGTTTCAACTCATCAAGGAGTTGATGGACCTCAAGATTTACGCCAACCCGAATCTCATGATCGAGCTGGAAACCGTTTCCAAGCTCTGTGAGGCCCACGGTTTTGTCCTTGAGCGGGAGAAAAAAGACACCTCCAAGGGACACCACAAGGTCGATGTCAAAATTGAGGCTCCGCCCGAACCCGAGAAGCCGAAAGAGGACGCGCTGAAGCCCCGCGCCCCCATCGTCACCTTCATGGGCCACGTCGATCACGGCAAAACCTCGCTCCTTGATGCCATTCGCAAGGCCCGCGTCGCGGCGGGTGAGGCCGGAGGCATCACCCAGCACATCGGTGCCTACAGCGTCGAGCGCAACGGCCACGCTATCACCTTTCTCGATACGCCGGGCCATGCCGCTTTTACCGCCATGCGCGCCCGCGGTGCCACCGTTACCGATATCGTCGTGCTCGTTGTGGCGGCTGATGACGGACTGATGCCGCAGACGCTTGAAGCCATCAGTCACGCTAAGGCAGCCAAGGTTCAGATCATGGTTGCGATCAACAAGATTGATCTGGCCTCGGCCAATCCCGACCGGGTGAAAACCCAGCTTCAGGAAAAAGGCCTCACCCCCGAAGACTGGGGCGGCGACATCATTTGCGTGCCGGTCAGCGCCACTAAGGGCACCGGTGTTGATCAACTCCTTGAACTCATTTCCCTGCAATCGGAAGTCTTGGAACTCCGCGCCGATCCCAAGGCCGACGCCCGCTGCACCGTCATTGAGGCCCAGCTTGAACAAGGCCGCGG
>JBMOHI010000541.1:0-2033 GCA_049317925.1 Terrimicrobiaceae bacterium | reverse complement strand
ATTTTGACCTTGTCAAACTATTGGGCTCTATAAGGCAGCGTCGGACACGATTAACAAAGTCCAAGCCAAGTACCGCCCACACCTTGTCCCGCAAGAGCCGTTCAGGTCCAAATTGGCGTGATAAAGTCGCTTATCTTATGATGATCCTGCCCTTTTGAGGTAAGAAGAGGGTGCTTTTGGTGGTCTTAACCCTCATCAATAGCGGGAGGAGATGGATCGTAAAGTCGCTGGCTGTCAATTTTTTGCACCAGACGGGTCAGCCGGACGAGCCGTTTTGTCGCGTAGCGAAGTACAATCTGATGGAACCGCTTAGGTTTAATTTTTGAAAGATTTCACCAAGCCGGTTTGAGTCTCATCACCCAAGATCATCACGCCCACGTTTCAGGTTTTGTTGCTTGCCATTTTGTTTATCAGGCGAATTGTCAATGAGCGACCAACTTTACAAAGTGGACGGCGCGCCATTTAGATACCGCCCTTCCTCGAAGGAGGGCGATTATGATCCCCAAACCTGTCACGATTCTCCCCGGTCTTATGCAGCCTGCGCCGCTGCAAATCATCGACATCCTCAAGTTCGCCGCGACCGCGCATGGCGGCGTGGAGATTGTCTCGCGCCTGATCGAGGAGCCGATTGCGCGTTCGTCATATGGGGATGAACTAAGGCGGGTCGAGCGCGCGGCCGCGGCGCTGGTCCGTCTCGGTGCAAAAGCGGGAGACCGCATTGCCTCGCTCGCCTGGAACACGCACCGGCATTTCGAGCTCTTCTATGCCGTGACCGGTCTCGGCGCGGTATTGAACACCTTGAACCCGCGTCTCTTCGACGAGCAGATTGTCTTCATTGTGAACCACGCCGAGCCGGAGATCCTGCTATTCGACAAGACCTTCCTGCCGCTTGTCGAGCGGCTCGCGCCCCAGATGAAGACAGTGAAGACCTTCGTGATGCTGAGCGACAAGACCGTTCATGCCTCCGGTGAGGTCGGCGCGCTCTGCTATGAGACGCTTCTCGCCGCGGAGGCTGGCGGATTTGCATGGCCGGTGATGGACGAGAATGCCGGCGCATTCCTCTGTTACACGTCCGGCACAACAGGCGATCCCAAAGGCGTCGTCTATTCCCATCGCGGCGTGGTGCTCCATGCCATGGCCTCAGGCCTGAACAGCGCTTTCGGGTTCACCGCTTTCGATGTTGTGATGCCCTGCTCGTCGCTGTTTCATGCCACGGCCTGGGGCCTGCCGTTTGCGGCACCGATCAATGGCTGCAAGCTGGTGCTGCCTTGTGAGCTGATGGACGGCGCAAGCCTGCAGGAGCTGATCGTGTCAGAAGGCGTGACCTTCTCGGGCGGCGTACCGACGATCTGGACCATGTATCTCGAACATCTCGAGCGCACCGGCCAGACGCCTGGCCAGTTGAAACGGCTTGTCATCGGTGGCTCGGCCGTTCCGCGCGCCATGGCGGAGAAGTTTAAAACCCGGCACGGCGTCCAGGTGCTGCAGATCTGGGGCATGACGGAGACGGCACCCCTTGGTGTGATCGCAACCCCGACGCCGGCCCTGGCCGCGCTAGGAGAGGACGCCATCGATGAGGCGATCTGGACACGCCAGGGCCGCCTGCAGTTCGGCATCGAGCTGCGGGTCGTCGACGAGGCTGGCAAGGATGTGCCTCGCGATGGGGAGAGTTCCGGCGCACTGCTCGTGCGCGGGCCCTGGACGATCCAGCGCTACTTCCGTGCGCCGGCTGATGCGGTCAATGAAGAGGGCTGGTTTGACACCGGAGACATCGCCACGCTCGACCAGTTCGGCTTCATGCGCATCACCGACCGCAAGAAGGATGTGATCAAATCCGGCGGCGAGTGGATCAGCTCGATTGATCTGGAGAATATCGCCGTCGCCTATCCTGGCGTGAAGATTGCGGCCGTCGTGGGCATCGCGCATCCGAAGTGGGAAGAGCGGCCGCTTCTGGTGCTGGAACTGTACCCGGAAGCGAAGGTCGCCGCTGCAGATGTTTTAAGCCATATGGCGGCGCAGATCGCGAAATGGCA
>JBMOHI010000540.1:0-2041 GCA_049317925.1 Terrimicrobiaceae bacterium | reverse complement strand
ATCTCAAGGAACTGGGCGTGAACTGCGTCGAGTTGATGCCGATTTTTGAATTCGATGAGCTCGAGAACACGCGCACCAATCCGCTGACCGGGGAAACGCTGTGCAATTACTGGGGCTACAGCACGCTGGGATTTTTTGCGCCGAAGGCGGGTTTTGCCGCCGGCGGGGTTCAAGGTGCCCAGGTGCAGGAGTTGAAGGAGCTAATCAAGGCGCTGCACGACGCCGGGATCGAGGTTGTGCTGGATGTGGTGTTCAACCACACGGCGGAAGGCGGGGACAACGGGCCGACCATTTCCTTCCGCGGCATCGACAACCGCACCTACTACATGCTCGACAGCCAGGGGCACTACGCCAACTACACCGGCTGCGGCAACACGGTGAATTGCAATCATCCGGTGGTCCGCGGATTCGTCATTGCCTGTCTGCGGTATTGGGCGGCGGAGTATCACATCGATGGCTTCCGCTTCGACCTGGCCTCGGTCCTGGGCCGGGATTTGTCCGGCGCGCCGCTGGCCAATCCCCCGCTGCTGGAATCGCTGGCTTATGATCCGGTGCTGGCGCACTGCGATCTCATCGCCGAAGCGTGGGATGCGGGCGGACTCTATCAAGTGGGCAATTTTCCTTCCTATGGACGTTGGATGGAATGGAATGGAAAATTCCGCGACGCCGCGCGGCGTTTCCTCAAGGGCGATGTCGGAGTGGTGGGCGAGATGGTCCAGCGCATCATGGGTTCGCCCGACTTGTACGCCGCGGCGGGCCGCAAACCCACGGCCTCGATCAATTTCATCACCTGTCACGACGGCTTCACCCTGCGCGACCTTGTTTCGTACAACGAGAAGCACAACCTCGACAACGGCGAGAACAACAACGATGGCACGAATGACAATTCCAGTTGGAATTGCGGGGTCGAGGGGGAAACCGATGATGCCACGATCAACGCGCTGCGTTTGCGGCAGCAGAAGAACGCCATCGTGATGCTTTTTGTCAGTCAGGGCGTCCCCATGCTCTCGATGGGCGACGAATGCAGCCGCACCCAGCACGGGAATAACAACGCCTACTGCCAGGACGAGGACTGGAACTGGTTCGACTGGTCTCTGACGGAGAAAAACGCCGGTCTCTTCCGCTTTGTCAAAAGCATGATCGCCTTCCGCAAGGCCAATGCGGCCCTACGCCAGCCGGAGTTTCTCACCAGCCGCGATTGCATGGGCAGCGGGTATCCCGACATTTCCTGGCATGGCACGCTACCCTGGAAACCGGACTGGAGCCTACCGAGCCGTTCGATTGCGTTCATGCTGTGCGGACGTCACGGGGCCGCCGCGGGGGGGCCGTCGCATTTCATCTATTGTGCCTTTAACATGTTCCACAAGCCGCTCGATTTCACGCCACCGGTTCTTCCGCGCGGTCAGGGCTGGTATCGTTTGGCCGACACCTCCCTGGAATCACCCGGCGATATTACGGAACCCGGCCAGGAGGTTTATCTCGACGGACTCAAGCAGCTAAAAATCACCGAACGCAGCTGCGTCATCCTCCTCGGCCGATAGGCCGGCCCCCACCCCGTCCGGGCAGGTTCAAGAATCCCCTTGCACTCCCCCTTGCCAGAGGCTACATATTCGCCCCTTTTCAACTAATCCCAAGATGGCCACAACAAAGAACAAATCCCCCAAAGCCAAGGCAGCCAAGCCGGCCAAGAAAGCCGTCAAGCCTGCAGCCAAGGCCGTTGCCAAAAAGGCAGTTAAGAAGGCTCCTGTTGTGACCAAAAAGAAAACCGCTCCCAAATCGGCCAAAAAAGCCGTCAAATCCCCCGCCAAGAAAACCGTTTCCAAAGTTTCGCCCAAAAAAGGCAAGTCTCTCCCGCCCCTCCGGGTTCCCGCTCCCAAGCCCACCGCGAAGCTGACCCCCTTTCTCGAACGGCAAAAAGGCCGCCTCCTTGCCCTGAAGGACACGCTTCTCGACTCCATGAACGGCGTGGCCAAGGACAGCCTGCGCTCGCGGGCGGAAGGCAGCGAAGCCAGCGCCTTCGGTATGCATCAAGCCGATGCCG
>JBMOHI010000539.1:0-2047 GCA_049317925.1 Terrimicrobiaceae bacterium | reverse complement strand
GAATAAATGGTGCCCGGAATCGTTTCGGGTCCATCAGGGTTGGTGGCTTTTGCGGATGATTTCAAGCAGGGTTTCGAGGTCTTGCTTCGACGGCTTTTGTCCCGAGAGGGTGCGGAAGAACGCGGGGAGTTTCGCCATCAGCTCCTTGTCTTCCAGCACATAGGACGGAATCCGTCCCGCATCAATCGCAGCGAAGTCGAAAAACTTGAGCCAATTGTCGGAGCCGGGGGTCAATCCAAGCTGCCCCGCCCATTCGCTGAGGAGAGCCTCATCCTTTGGTGGGGGGAGGATCCCCCGCTCGATCTTGCTCCAATTGCTCGGATCATGACCGTGGTTGAGACAAAATTCCCGAAGACCGATGCGGCTGCGGGAGCGGATTTCTTTGACGAATTCTCCAA
Source organism: Terrimicrobiaceae bacterium (assembly GCA_049317925.1). Classification (GTDB taxonomy): domain Bacteria; phylum Verrucomicrobiota; class Verrucomicrobiia; order Chthoniobacterales; family Terrimicrobiaceae; genus CAMASH01. The sequence goes on along the minus strand of JBMOHI010000539.1, from coordinate 1,649 downwards.
ACATAAGCGTGGTAATAATTATACCACACGCGGAAAGCCGCAACAAATTTGTTCGACGTTGGGCAATTGCGACTGCGGTTCAAAGTCAACATTGCGGGATGCGAACCTTTGAACGTCCGATTCGATCCCGTCGCAATGGCATTTCATTGGCCACCAGATGGACGCTTCACCTGGAACGACCTGATGTTCGAGCCGAAGGCGTGCATGGCGAAACTCCGTCAGAGCCGTTTCCCCGCTTGACATCCAGGGAGTGTGATACAAAACTGTATCACACCATGCCAGCCACCGCCACCATTCGTGAACTCCGGGGTTCATTTCCGAAGATAAAGCGTCTTTTGGAAACCGAAGGCTCCGTCATCGTTTCGGATTACGGGAAGCCGCGATATCTGCTGACTCACTACACTCCGCCTCCGGCGGGCCCTCCGCAGGAAAAGGACTACATGACCCGGCTGAAAAAACTCCAACCCCGGCCAATGAGCAAGGCCAAGGCCACCGCCCTGCATGAAGAAAACCGCGGAGACCGCTAAGCCGCCGTACGTCGATCCCAGCGCGCTGCTGAAACTTTATCTCCACGAGCCGGAGTCCGCAGCCATGTGCGCATGGCGGGCCAGGAACACGGCAGCATTGGAAGTCACGCATCACGGCCGGGTGGAAATGATCAACGCCCTCGGCCTGGCGGTCTGGCGGGGCGATCTTTCCACAAGCGCAGGTCAGGACGCGCTAGCCTCGCTCGATGAGGATTTTGCCGAGGGCCGTTACCGGCAGGCCGACTTTCTCTGGAGGGCGGCTTTGAACAAGGCAGCCGAGCTGGGCCGGGAATATTCCCCACGGCTGGGTACACGCACCCTGGATGTCCTTCACATCGCCTGCGCCTTGGAACTCCAGCACCGGACCTTTCTGACCTTTGACCTCCGCCAGCGCAAACTGGCACTCGCCGTCGGACTGAAAGCCATCACGCCGGGTTCGTGACCCCGGATTTTGATCAGAGGTGAACGGCCCGCGACCGGGGATACTCCTCTCGCAAAGCAGCCTGATCAACTGTGAGGAAACGTGGGCCAGACCCCCGTCCTGTCAGGGCCGCTCGCGCGACATCTCACACGAGTGGGCGGCAAACCCGGCACCGAACGCCGTGAGCCAGAGACGCTCGTCGTTGTAATCTCCCGCCAGCCTTTCTTCCAACGCCAGCAAAACCGACGGACTGCTCAAGTTGCCGTACTTGCGCAGGACCTCGCGCGTTTCGCCCAGACGATATTGCGGCAAGCGTCCCTCGATTTCATCGATCACATCACGTCCGCCGGTGTGGGCGATGATTTGGTCGGGGTCGCCGCTGCGCCGCGCGAAAAGTTTTTCCACCGCATCGGCGGCGACCCCGGGCACGGCGCGGTGGAGTTGGTTGCGCAGTTTGCCGCCCGCGTTGATGAAGCGGATTTTTTCGCGCTCTTCCGGCCAGTGCAGGGAATGAAAGTGTCCGGTCTTCCATTGCCGGCCCGCGTCGCGGCCCCGCCAAAGGGCAGCCGAGCTGCCATCGCCGAAAATGCAGGCACTCACCAGCACGCCGGCATCCTCATCGAGATAAAACGCAGCGGAGCAAACTTCGACCGCCACGGTGGCGACGAGCGCATCCGGATGGGTGGCGAGAAATCCTTCCG
>JBMOHI010000538.1:0-2050 GCA_049317925.1 Terrimicrobiaceae bacterium | reverse complement strand
TGATCAGCGGACTCTACCCCGGCTGGCGCAGTTCCCGCCTGTCACCCAGCCGCGCGCTGCAAGCCTGACGTGCTATCCTTTCTCATGAAGTTTCTCCTTCCCCTGCTGATTCTGATCACGGCCATCACTTCGAGTCCGGCCCAGGAAAAACCCGCCAGCGCCGCCGATCTCGCCGCCAAGCTCAGCACCGGCGTGTTGGACAACTCCTCCACCGCGCGGCTCAAAATGGACATCATTCCCGCGCCCGGCGGGGAGAAGACCGTGCTCCAGTTGAAGGTGAATGCCCGCCGCACCAAGGCCGCCAGCGACGTCCACTATCAGGTCCTCTGGCCCAAAGAGCGTAAGACCGATTCCTTCGTCCTGCGCAAACCCGCCGGTCAGCCCGCCAAGGGAGAAACCTTCCAGCCGCCGGATGCGGTCAAGTCCATCGCCTCCGCGCAACTCCAGGACGGCATCTTCGGGAGCGACCTGGCCTATGAAGATCTGGTGGACAATTATTTCGGCTGGGAAAACCAGGAAATTACCGGCGAGGAGGCCGTGAACCGTGTGCCTTGCATCATCCTGCTCTCGAAACCCGGCCCGGGCGATCAATCCGGCTACACGAGCGTCAAAACCTGGATCGACACCAAAAGAATGGTTCCTCTTCAAATCGAAAAATACGGCCCCGGCGGTCAGATCGTCCGCCGCATCACGATCACCCTGGTGGCCAAGGACGACCTCAACCGACTCATTCCCGCCAACTTCGCCGTGGAACGCCCCGGCCGGAATTCCCGCACCGTGCTCGAAGGGTCCAATATCAAACACGGCGTCAAGCTCACTGACGCCGACTTTTCCCCAGAGGTTCTGCGCGTCAATCCTCCCAAACCCGAGTAGGGCGGAGAAACCCGAAAATCTCAGGCCGGCGCGAATTCCCACGCTTGGCACTTGATTATTTTTGCAGGAGAGCAATACTTTTCCTCCCACTCAACGGGGTCTTAGCTCAGTTGGTAGAGCGCCTCAATGGCATTGAGGAGGTCAGCGGTTCGATCCCGCTAGGCTCCACTTTCCCGTTCCGAGCCTGAAACAGCAGGGCTCCGCCAATTTCTTGAAGAAGCTGGCGATTGGCGGTATCAGTAGTTCGTCGTTGTGCCCGTAGCTCAGTGGATAGAGCACCGGTCTTCTAAACCGATGGTCGCTGGTTCGATCCCAGCCGGGCGCGCCATTGCTGGACGTCAGGGATTTTTTCTGCCATGTTTAAAGCCTATGAAAACCCTGGTTGTCCTTTTGCTGGCCACGTTGGGAACAGTTTATGGCGGGGATGGTCCCTCGAGTCAGACTTTTGTCCGGCGTATTTCGCCCGAGGTTTTGCAAGGAATCAAGGATCTCGCGGTTTACAACAATCCCGGCAGTCCGAGGGAACAGGTGGACGCGGTGACCGAAGGGGTAGAGGCGTATTTTGAATTGAAAAAGATCCCCGCCAATCCGGCCAAGCGCCAGGCGGCGGTGCAGTTTCCCTACGATTTTCCCAAGCAGCTCTTTCTGGCCCAGAGAGGATATCTGGCCCTGCGGAGCACCGGCGGGGTGCCGCCGCGTTATTGGTAAACCGTCTTGTCGTCGAACGTTTTGCTTTCGGTGACGGGGAGCGGACGGGCCTCACGGTCGAGTTCCTGGAAGAAACAGCTCTCGTAGCCGGTGTGGCAGGCGCCACCGGTTTGTTGGATCTCAAAAAGGAGCACGTCGCGGTCGCAATCAACGAACCAGCGCACAACGCGCTGGGTGTGGCCGCTGGTTTCGCCTTTGAGCCAGAGTTTTTTCCGGGACCGGCTCCAGTAGTGCATGAGTCCGGTTTCGAGGGTTTTTTGCAGGGCTTCGCGGTTCATCCAGGCAAACATGAGAACGCGTCCACCGGGGGTAGCGGCATCCGGAGCTTGCTGGACGATGGCGGGGATGAGATCGTCGGAAGTGAATTTGAAGTCGAGTTCCACAGTTGCAGAAGTGCTGACAGTGGGATAATCCGAAACCTCGCGTGAAACAACCTAAAGTCCCCAACGTGGCCGCACCGGTCGCGGCA
>JBMOHI010000537.1:0-2054 GCA_049317925.1 Terrimicrobiaceae bacterium | reverse complement strand
CTTCGTTTTCCTGGACCAACGCGCAACCTCCGCAAACCATCACAAACACCGCAGCAAAGGTGAACAATCTCATACCTGCCCTTCATCGGATGAATCCGCGCCCGGCTCAAGCACTGTTCTTTTCCATTTACCGGCAACGCCTTGCGGGATAAGAAGCAAACCGTGGCCCTGCCTCCTGGAATTTCCGTCCGTCCCTATGAACCCCGCGACCGCGAGGTCGTGCGGTGGCTGTGCTGTCAGACCGGATTCCTCGGCAAACCGATCGACCCGGTCTTCGAAGATCGCGAACTTTTCGCTGACTACCTCACGAGCTATTATACGGACATTGAACCGGAATCCTGTTTCGTCCTTGAGCAGGAGGGCGCGGTCAAAGGGTACCTGCTCGGCTCCCGCCGGCCCTTGCGCCAGCAGATTCACAGTTTTTTCCACAATCTGCGTCTCTTCGCCACCGGCATGATCCGGTATCCGCGCTACAACCAACCCACCCGCGAGTTCATCCACTGGATCCTACGCAATTCCTGGCGCGAAGTGCCGGCCGTCCCCCGCCGCACCGCGCATTTCCATTTCAACGTCCTGCCGGAAGCGCAGAGTTTTGCCGGCACGCATGTCATGATGAACGCCTACTTCGATTACTTGCGGTCAAAGGGCGAGAAAGCCGTCTTCGGCCAGATGGTTACCTTCGAGTCCCGGCGCGGCGCCCGCGTCATGGAGCGCTTCGGTTTTCAAGTTCTGGAAAAACGCGAGATCACCAAATGGCGTAACAAACACCCCGAGCCGGTGTATCTCACGACCGCAGTCAAACAACTGACCACGGCCAAATAATGGAGGGATGCGGGCCCTCGCATCCCGAAAATTCACACCGCGCTTTTCTTCTCCCGCCGGGGCTTCTTGATCGCCTTCTGAAAAAACTGGTTGTTAGGAACCTGAAACACCGTCCCGTCATCATCCTCCAGCACCGTGAAGAGCGCGCTCAACTCCACCACCCGTCCCCGAATCCCCTCGTCGCCGGGAATTTCGATGTACTCGTCGATGCGGAACGGGCGAAAGAGAATGAGCAAAAACGTGCAGAGGAAGTTGCTCAGCACGCTCCACACCGCTACGAAACCTACCGCGATCAGGGCCAGCACGGTCGAGAGGGCGGTAAACATGTCGAAGCCGAATTTTCCCAGAATGAGGGAGAGAATGAGGAGCAGGCCGATCCATCTCACCAGTTCGCGGAAGGGCCGGAAAGCGAGTGCGTCGAAATGACGCCGCTCCGCCACGGCATCCAGCGCCCGGATGGACAGCCGGATCAGAAAAAATCCCCCGACCAGAACCAGCGCAATTTGCGCCCAGTCAAACCAACCGGGCCAACCGGCGAAGTGCTTGGCAAGCGGATCGAGGGATGCAGGCATGGGCTGCATCATGAAATGACTGACGGCCCCGTCAAGGTCTTCGGACGTTCTCGCCAAGCCGGAAACCCCACCGTAAAGTTTCTCAACTCTCGCCATCCTCGGACAGCTCATGTCCGGGCGGCGATGGGAAAATCCATGACATGACGGAAAATGTGATCGGTATCATCGCCGCAGTGCTCGGCCTCGCCCTCGGCTGGCTCGGGGCCCAGTTGCTGGCGGCGCGCAAGCTGGCCGCCGTGCAAGCGGACTCCGCCGCCCACGCCGCGCGCTCGGAGCAATTTTCCGCCGAACTCGAGAAGAACCGCACGGAATTGACCGCGGAACGCACGAAAAACGATGAACTCACGGGCGGTCTCGCCACTGCGGAGGCCGACCGCGCCAATCTCCGCCAACGTCTGGAGGAGGAGGCGAAGCGCCTGACCGAAATCCAGTCGCAGTTCCGCCTCGAATTCGAAAATCTCGCCAACCGCATCCTCGAGGAAAAAAGCGCAAAATTTCTCACCCAAAACCACGAGCATCTCACCACCCTGCTCGATCCCCTGCGCCAGCGGCTGGGAGAGTTCAAGGAGCGGGTGGAGACCATCCACACCGAGGACACCAAAAGTTCCGCCGCCCTGCGCGAGCAACTTCAGCAACTCAAGGACCTCAACCGGCAGATGT
>JBMOHI010000536.1:0-2064 GCA_049317925.1 Terrimicrobiaceae bacterium | reverse complement strand
CCGTAAAGGCCCACCTTGCCCTCGCTGCGCAGGTCTTCCAGCGTTTCCCACACGGCGTCGTCCTCGACCTGTTCCATGCGGATGTTGTGAAGCTGCAGGATATCGATGTGATCCGTCTGGAGACGCGCCAGGGCGGCATCGGTCGCACGGCGCAGGGCGGCGGGGCTGAAATCCTGCGGAATCTCCCGCTGACCGCGGCGTCCGTCGCCGTGATTGACGAAATCATACCCGATCTTGGTGGCGATGACGATCTTGTCGCGGCGATCGGCGAAGGCCTTGGCAATCAGTTCCTCACTGCGGCCGTTGCCATAGGTGTCGGCCGCATCGAAAAGCGTCACCCCCAGGTCGAGCGCCTCCCGCATCAGGGCCACGGCCTCGTCGTCCGTAAAGGTGCCCCACCAACCGGTGGAAACGGTCCAGAGGCCAAACCCGACCTCGCTCACCCGCACGCCGCTGCCGCGAAAATTGCGATACTTCATAGGGGGGAAGAATGCCATCCGGGCGGGCCTTTTGCCAAGGATTTCGCCGTGACGATTTTGCCGTTGGACTTTCGGCGCCGGACTTTGGACAGTTTTGCCAGATGCTTTCCTTTTCCACCAGTTGGAATGCCCGTGGCAAGAAGTCCGGCGGCGAGATCGTGCGTGAGATCCTCGATCTGGGCTTCGACACCATCGAACTCGGCCATGGTTTGAAAGCCCCCATTGTCCAGGAGATACTCGCCGCGCGCGCGGAGTTGAAGTTCACCGTCTCCAGCCTGCACAACTACTGCCCGCTACCGCCCGAGGTGCAGGTCGATAACCCGGATTGCTACGAGTTCACCTCCCACCGTCCGGCCGATCGCGAGCGGGCCATGCGCCTCACCCAGCAAACCATCGACATGGCCGAGCGCTTCAACGCCCGCAATGTCATCATCCATACCGGCCGCATTCGCAGCCTCAATGTCACCGGCCCCCTCTGCGAACTGGTCGAGTCGGGAAAATTTCTGAGCAAGGATTTCGCCCGTGCCAAGATCGCCGCGGTGAAAAAACGCGAGGCCGTCGGCGAGCAATACATCCAGCGCGGTTTGGAATGCCTAATCGAGGTGGCGGACTACGCCTCGAAGAAGGGCATCCGTCTCGGCATCGAAAACCGCGAGCACTACGAAGCCATGCCCTCCGAGCGCGAGTTCGAGAATTTTCTGCAACGGCTCGACGCGGCCAACGCCGGATATTGGCATGATTTCGGCCATGCCCAGATCAAGCATAACCTCGCCTTGCTGGATCACGCCCAATGGCTCGACCGGATCGGAACCCGCGCCATCGGCAGCCATGTCCATGACGTGAAATGGCCTTTTCAGGACCACCGCGCACCCTGGACCGGGGAAATAAACTTTGAAAACCTTGTGCCCAAGCTTCCCAAGGACTGCGTTTTCGTATTTGAAATCCACCCTCGCACGCCGCGCGAAGAGATCATAGCCTCCGCCGCACGCTGGAAAAAACTTTTCGGACCATGAAAAAAATCCTCCTTCCCATTCTCCAGGCCGCCATCACGATCTTTCTCTTGTGGTGGATTTTTCGGAAGCCGCAAACCCGTGCGGACATGGCCCTCGCCCTGCAAACCGCGGATTATCTCTGGCTGCTTCCCGGCATTCTTTCCGTGGGTTGCGCCTGCTTGTTGCAGACCGAGCGCTGGCGGCTGCTCTTGAAAGTGCAGGGCATCTCGCTGGGCTGGTTCCGCACCCTCCGAATTTACTTTATCGGGCTGTTCTTCAATCTCTTTCTGCTCGGGGCCACCGGCGGCGACGTGGTGAAAATTTTCTTCGCCATGCGGGAAACCGCCTCGAAAAAAAGCGCGGCCTTTCTCAGCGTGCTGGTAGACCGCATGATGGGCCTGCTGGCCCTTGTGGCCATCACCGCGGTCCTGTGTTTTCTGCGGTTCAATGAGTTAATGGCCAAGCCGGTGCTGATGGGATCGCTGGCCTCGATCATGGGCGTCATGGTGGGCATGGTCCTGGCGGGCTTCGTGGTGGACCGGTTTAATCTGGCCCACAAGATTCCCACCTGGCTGCCGCTGCATGCCCGCATC
>JBMOHI010000535.1:0-2075 GCA_049317925.1 Terrimicrobiaceae bacterium | reverse complement strand
CCGCCCATCAGGTTGGTGATGGCAAACATCGCGATGGAGGGCACGAAAACGAGCAGGATTCCGGCCACGATACCGGGCCGGGTGAGGGGAATGATCACCTGCGAAAATGCCCGTACCGGACCGGCTCCCAGGTCGTAGGCGGCCTCGACCATCGCGTTGTCGAGGCGCTCCACGCTGGTGTAGATGGGCAGGATCATGAAGGGCAGATAGTTGTAAACCAGGCCCAGCACCGAGGCGAAGGGCGTGTAGAGGATCGTCATGGGCTCGGGAATGATCTGTGCGGCCACGAGGAACGAATTGACCAGCCCTTCCTTGCTCAGGATGGTAATCCAGGCGTAGGTGCGGATGAGGAAACTCGTCCAAAAAGGAATCATCACGAGCGTCATCAGAATGATGCGCATTTTCGCCGACGACCGTCCGATGAAGTAAGCCACGGGGTAGCCGATGACCATGCAGATGATGGTGGTGAGCAGGGCATACCAGATCGAGATCAGCAGGATGCGGAACCAGACGAAGGCGTTGAAGGTCGCGGCGATGCCCGCTCCGATTCCGCGAACCCGCTGGATCAGGTTCGGATCGCCTGAAGCGCCATCCTGCTTCAGAATGGCGTCCGTGCCTTCGCTGATATTTTGCGGCAGCAAGTGCGGCAGAGCCTTGAACGTGTCCCAATCCAGGGCGCGGAGGTAATTCTCGGTGTTGAACTTCCACACCACCCGGCCCAGGGCATCCCGTTCCGCGAAACTCACGCCGACGAGCATGACCGTGGGCACCACCACGAACAGAATCAGCCACACCAGCAGCGGCATCAGGACGAGCCAGGCCATAAGGCCGGGCTTCCTCTTCACGGAGGATGCGTCCACGGCCGCCGCCGGTGCCACGACTCCGGCCATCTTACTGCGCCTTCAGCGAGGTGACTAGTTCGTCAACTTTGGAGGCCTGTCCGCCGATATCCTTGAATGTTTGCATGTTGGCCAGTTCCGCCGCCGTGGGGAAGCTGGCCGGATTGTTGCGCTGCGCTTCGGTGAGAAGTTCCCGCGCGGCCGCGTTCGGATTCAAATAGGGGAATTCCTCCGAGATTTTCGCGCTGATGTCCGGGCGCAGAATGAAATTCATAAAGAGCTCGGCGTTCTTCACGTGCTTGGCCGTTTTGGGAACGGCGAGGCTGTCCACAAAGAGGTGCGAACCCTCGGCCGGGGCGACCCATTTGAATTTCTTGTCGGCTTCGAGGAGCTTGGCGCCCTCGCCGCCCCAGACGACACCGATGGCGACGTCGCCGTTCAGCAGGGCGGTCTTCGGGCTGTCCGAGTCGTAGACTTTCACCAGTGGCAGCCACTTGGCCAGGACGGGTTTCACTTTGGCCAGATTCTCGTCCGAGACGTCGTTGACCGGAATGTCGATGGAGTCGAGGCCCCAGCTCACGATCTCGCGGGCGTCGTCCAGCACGACGATGTTCTTTTTGTATTTGTCCTGAAAGACGTCGCCGTAGCCCTTGATCTCGTCCTTCACCAAATCCGTGTTGACCACAATGCCGACGGTTCCGGCCATGTAGGGGATGGTGAATTTGTTGCCCGGATCGAACGACATGTTCACGAATTCGGGCGCGAGGTTTTTGATGTTCGGAATCGCCGCATGGTCGATGGGGGCAAGAAGGTTTTCTTTGATCAGTCCTTCGATCACATACTCGCTGGGCTGAATCAGATCGTAACTGCCGCCGCCCGCGAGCAGCTTGGCCAGCATTTCCTCATTCGAGGCGTAGTTCTCCACCGAAACCTTGATGCCGGTTTCCTTGGTGAATTGATCAATCACACTTTGCGGCACATATTCCGACCAACAGAAGAGACTGAGTTTCTTCTCGGCGTCGCCGGCCGGTGCGGGTGCAGCGGCCTGCTCCGTCGGTGATGCGGAGGGCTCGGAACTGGTGGTGGCGGTGGGGGCCGGTGGCTTTCCGCATCCGGCGAGCGCGGCGGCGGCCAGGGCGGTGAACAGAATGTTGCGGGTCGGGTTTTTCATGGCGTTTTCTTATGGGTCAGGAGTTGACTGAACAGGACGAGGAAAATCGTGGCGATGATAAAGAT
>JBMOHI010000534.1:0-2093 GCA_049317925.1 Terrimicrobiaceae bacterium | reverse complement strand
AGGGGAAATGGTATCGACATTGAAAGCCAGACAGACATTCACCAGCGGCACCTTGGCTTTTGCGTCGGGTTTGTGCTCCTCCAATGTCACCAGAACTCGACCCGTTTTCTTGGCAAATGCAGCCAGCCAACCATCCGCTACGTCCATGAATTCTGCTTTTGCCGCAGGAGTGAACTGGCTCTGGCTTTGCACCCAACCGGCCATCTCGCCGTATTCAACCGCCGCTAACGCGGAATTTTCAAAACCGGCCGCACCGAAAGATATCTGTGCCCATTCCCACAGGCCGTCGTTCCCTTTTTTCAATTCATCACTGATCTTGTCGACGCTGCACACCCGACCTGCCGCCTGATGCCAGCAGAGGGCTTCCCAGTATCCGGGAACAACGTCGAACGGATAAAAACGTTTCCTTGCCTGTATAAACGCGTTCGCATCCAGCACATATTTTTCCGGGGAGTCGCTCATGCCATTTCGAAGCCAAGTCCCTCCGCGTATTGGTCGAACGTCTTTCCGGCGAGCCCCGTGAGCCGGTAGGCATCCTGGTATAGCAACCGTCCTTCACGGGCCGCACGCACCACCGCCATGCCAAACCTCCGCCCGATCCGTGTCTCTTGTGTCTTGTAGAAATCCCCCCCGGATGGCTTCCTCGCCATTCTTCGGCGTTCGTCCTCCTGGTAGGCTTTGAGAAACTGAAAGAAGACCGCTCTGGTGACCAAGTCAGCATCAAAAGCCCGTCGAGCCGCCACCAGCGGGCTCACCTTGAAACGTTTCGCCAACGCCTGAAATGGCTCTGGCTTGCTGCCCTCAACGTCCCAGCACGCTTGCAATTCCGTCGTGGGGATGAGCACCTCCGCCGCTACACGATTGCAAAATATCTCCACCTCATCGGTCGAGGTTTCCAGATCGAGGAGGTTGAATACCCCGTCTTTTCCCAACCAGAGGTGAGCCAACTCGTGGGCCAGCGTGAACATCTGGGCGGACTTCGCATCCGCTCCATTGATGAACACCAACGGCGCATGGGTGTCGCAGAGCACGAAACCACGAAATTCCTCGGGATTCAGTTTTTGATGGGTGTTGTTGCCAACGATCCCATTGATCACCACGAGAATTTCCGCCGTCTCCGCCGCACGGCGCAGACCCAGAAGGGCGGCTTCCCAGGTCGAGTGTTCATCCGCCCAGCCATCCACCATCCGGAGTGTTTCGCGAATCGCGTTCGCCGCCACCGTGGGGCTGGTCGCCAATGTCACGGAGCCGATGAATGGCACGGGGTCTTCCCCCTCCTCGATCAGGTAATCCCGCATCCACTGTTGCCGCCGTTGCATGGCGTAGATCGTCTCCAACAGGGCGGCGCTCGCCTGCTTTACGGGGCGATTGCCCACGGTTCGGAAGTCGGGCACGGGAAGTGTTTCCACCGGTTGCTCTGGCAGGAAAAAAAAGCCCAGCGGGGTGAGGGTCGCCTTCGCCAGATCCTCCAGTTGGTTCATCGTGGGCTGAACATCACCGGCCATCCACTGTTCCAGTTTGGGAAACCGTTTCACCAAGGCAGCCTTTTCCGCACCGGAGCGATTGCACGCCCAGCGGATCAACTCCGGCTTGATGTTGGCTCTTGGCATAAATCTCAGGCGGCTTCGGTCGCCTCCTCTGCGGAAACGATACCACGAACGTCAATTTTTCCAGTGACGGCGTGAGAGATCAACGAAGCACGGTATTCGGCGAGAAGTTCCAGCTCGCGGCGGTATTTGGTGATCAGGGTGTCGAGTTTGGCGGTTTCGCGGTCGATATGAGCGACGATGGCTTTCTGTTCAGCGAGCGGGGGCAAAGGCACGCCGCACCGCGTTATGGCGTTCTGCGAAAGTCCGAATCGCGTAACCCCTTGAGCCTTGATGGCAAAGTAGCTCCGCAAATAAATAGTCTGGAGAAGCCGGAACAAATAATCAGGAACCAGGGCTTTCGTGGCGCGAAGAATTGCCAAATGATAACCACAGACCAAGGAAGGCACGATTTCTGCCACGATTGCAGGCACAGCGATGTCGTTTGGATCCTCGGAGTCTTTGGTAATGATGACGTCTCCCACCTGAAGTGAGAATTTCGCTATT
>JBMOHI010000533.1:0-2093 GCA_049317925.1 Terrimicrobiaceae bacterium | reverse complement strand
CCGGTCACGCCGGCGAGAAGGATTTCGAGATTGTAGGTGGCGGTGCCGAGGATGGCAAATTTCTGGGCGATGGTTTCGCCCTGCTCGGTGAGACGGATGTCGCCGTTGATTGAGCCGGGCGGAAGAGCGCCGAGAAAGCGGTGGGTCGGTCCGGCCCCGCGGCTGATGGTGCCGCCGCGGCCATGGAAAAAGCGGATTTTGGTGCCGTGGCCGCGTCCGGTTTCCGCCAGGGCGGACTGGGCTTTGTGCAGGGCCCACTGGCTGGCGATGATGCCGCAGTCCTTGTTGCTGTCGCTATAGCCGACCATGACTTGCTGGATGGGCTGCTCGTGCGGGAGGGAGAGGACCTGCACGCGATCCGTCTGGTGGAAGGCGAGGCTGCGCTGCGTGACCGGATGCTCGAGGAAGCCGTTGATGATGCCGGGGCCGTTTTCCAGATCGTCGAGCGTTTCGAAAAGCGGAACAACCGGCAGTTCGCAGAGGAGACCCTCCGCTGTCCATCGCATGAGACCGGCTTCGCGGGCGAGAAGGTAAACCACGAGCAGGTCGGACATGCGTTTCGTCATGCTGACGATGAGTGAGCCGATGCCTTCGCGGCCATAGCTGCGGATGTGGCGGCGGAGGACACCGTAGCACGAAAGAATGGCGTCAGCCTGTTCGCCAATACCGGTGTCGTAGTAGAGAAACGGCCGCGGGGATTGCAGTTCGCGGTTGAGAAATTCGAGGCGGCGCGCTTCGTCCCAAGCGGAAAAATCCGGCGCAGGTTGTCCGGTGGCGGCAAGGATCTGAATGAGGGCCTGGTCGTGGAACTTGCTGTTTTGCCGGATGTCGAGGGCACCGAGGTGAAAGCCGAAGACATCAAGGGAACGGCGCACGGGCCAGACGGCGGTGTCGGCCAGACGCTTGGCGCCCGTCTGAATGAGAGATTCGGCCAGGAGGGCGAGGTCGGCGTCGAGTTCGGCCGGGGAATGATAGTGGAAACTGCCGGCCTCGCGCATGGCGGGCTGGTCGCCGATGCCGGCCCCGGCCTCGATGGGGAGTTTGGCCTGGAGCAAGAGGACGTATTGCCGCCAGGGTTCATCGGAGTATTGGCGGGAGATGGTTTCTGCGGCGGCGGGGTTTTCCGTCCCGAGACGCGCGAGGGCATCGCTGAGAACTTTCGGGGTGTCCTGGAAATTGCTGGAAAGCGGGAGCTTGGCAGCAAGGGCCTCGAGATGCTGATGCACCACCACGAGGGCATTGAGGCGCAGTTCCTTCAGGGACTCATTGGTGACTTGGGCGGTGACGAGAGGATGTCCGTCGCGGTCGCCACCGACCCAGGTGCCGAAACGGACGCGGGGCCAGTTGTGGGGATTTTCCAACAGGGCGGAGCTAAAGCCGGCATCATTCCAGGCATTGCGCAGGCGTTCGTCCAGTTGTTCGAGGGCGAGGGGAAACACCTCGCGTAGATAGTAGTTCACGCCGCGGCGTTCGGTTGACACCTGAGGTTTTTCGAGAAGGATCTCGCCGGTGCGCCAGAGGCGCTCGAGGACGACTTTGATTTCCTGGCGGATGGCCTGCCGCTGGGTGGGGGTGAGGGACTGGTTCTCGAGCGAAGTGAGAAGCAGGTAGATGGCGCGGTGCTGCTCCAGGACGGCGGCGCGTTTGGCCTCGGTCGGGTGGGCGGTGAGGACGGATTCGATCCGCACCGAAGGGAGAAAGCCGGCGATCTCGTCGCCGGTGTATCCCGCTTCCTTGAGGCGCGCGAGTTGCTGGCCCCAGAGTCCGGGTTCGGCGGCGAGGCCGTGTTCGATCTCGCGCTGGCGGCGGGTTTGGGCGGCGGCGTTTTCCTCGACCATGTTGAGGAGTTGGAAGGCAATCGAGTAGGCCTGCTCGATGCCGGGAGGCGGTTCCTTGACGTCGTGCGCCGTGCCATCTCCCTGCCAGGGCAGATGGCTGGCCGCCTCGTCCTCGCCCAGTTCGCAGAGCACCTCCTTGAGACACTCCATCAGATAGCTCAGATCCGCATCGATTTTTGCGAATCCCGAAACAATGTAATCAGCCGTTGTTTTCACCCTGCGCGGCATCATTGGGAAATGCGCGGGAAAATCAAC
>JBMOHI010000532.1:0-2098 GCA_049317925.1 Terrimicrobiaceae bacterium | reverse complement strand
AAAGCATGAGCAAAGCCTGGCGGCAGGCCACCGGGAAAAAAATGATCGGGGCCATTGGAAAGACAAACTACGCCGACGGACACCTGCGCGGTTGGATTCCCGCTCTCAGCGACGGCAGCCGCTGGGGAGGGTGAAGATTTGCGTGCTGAGTTTTAAGAGGACCGGCTGGTCTTCCGCTTAAAACTTAACTTTTAATACCCAAAACTTTTGCCCCTACAACGTGGCCCCCGACGGGGCTGTTCGGACCTTGCTCTCCCAGCGGGTGAGCAGGTGAATGACCACATTTGTGCCGAACTTGAAAGTTGTAGCGAGCGCTTCCGGGCTGATGTTCCGGATGTAGACGTCGCGATTGCCGTAGAGAACGTCGTTGATGGCCACAAACTGTCCGGCCTGGTTCTTGCGAAGGTCGATCTGACCCTGTTGGTTGAGGCCGATCTGCCACATATCACCGTAATCGTTCGAGGTGTAAAGGATCGCGATCTCTCCGTAGATCTTGAGCGCAAGCACAGGATCCCTGTAATAGTTCAACCCTGGGGGAACCTCTTTAACCTCGGAAAAATAGGTCTGGGTGAAAATGGGATGATTGAGAGGCAGAGGCTCGAATTCCTTATCCACATCGGGGATAACCCGCTTCATCTCTCGCCGGAAGGCGATGTCAAATCGTGAACGCAGACCGGGCAGAGAGGCGTCACCCCAGATGCAGCCACCCATCCGCACGTATTTTTGGAGATTTTCCACTTCCTTATCGGTCAGCTTGAAATCCCGCGTGCCGGTGAGGAAAATGAATGGCGGCTTGATTTTGAAAATCTCGTCGCTGTCGAGTTTGATGGCCTGGACGTTTTTATAGTTTGTTTTGATTTTGTCCTTCGACCAGGCGCTCATGAGATAGAGCAGATTGGGCAGGCTGCCGGTTTCGATTCTGTTTTGCACCACGCGCACGGTGGAGTTCCAGTTGCCGCCCTGATACTGGCCGATGTAGGCGGTGAATTCGAATTCGCGCGAGCGGATGCCGGTGCCGCTGCCCTGTCCCTTGCCCCAGCCGCCAGTGAAGCCTTTGATGGCGGAAGCCTGGCCCACACTCATCCCCTCCGCACCCATGGTCGTCGCGGCGGGGGCCGCTGCGGCTGCGGTCGGAGCGGTCGGAGCCGTGGTCGTCGGGGCCACGATGGCCTGATTCATGGAGAAGTTCAACGGGTTCGCCGCCGTGGTGGTGATCGTGCTCATGGAGGAACTCGAGGGCGGAGTCACGGTGGCCGGATTGAAAGTAGTTTGCTGCGGCTGGGCCTGCTGCGGTTGCGGCGGAGTATTTTCATCCGATGCCTCGACAAAACTGTCGCCGCTGCCACCTTCAAAATCCGGCGGCTCCTTCACCGCTTGGAAGAGCACCGTGCCGCCGAAGATCGCGACCAGAATGGCATGCAGCGCAAAGGAGATGGTGAAATCCCGCGAGTTGCTGAATTTGTCGATCAGCTTTTGCAGGAACGGGGGAAGCTCATTGGCCATGGGGAGAACTTACGCCATCGGGGAAAGGATTTTCAAGAATCATTCCCGCGAATTGTGTGCCAAAAAAAACAGCCGGGCCCTTGCGGACCCGGCTGTCTGTTTGAGTTTTCGCTTTAAGCGCGGGAGACCGGACTTAGTAGTCCATGCCGCCCATGCCGCCGCCGCCCGGAGGCATGGCGGGAGCCTTTTCCTTCTCCGGGATCTCAGTGATGAGAGCCTCGGTGGTCAGGAGCAGACCGCTGATGGAAGCGGCATTCTGCAAGGCGCTGCGGGTGACCTTCGTGGGATCAACCACGCCGGCTTTGACGAGGTCTTCATATTCGTCGGTCGCGACGTTGTAGCCTTCGTTGCCTTTGCGCTTCTTGACTTCCTGCACGATGAGGGCGCCTTCGCGTCCGGCGTTGTCGGCCAGAGTGCGGAGAGGTTGCTCGATCGCACGGCGCACGATGCCGAGGCCGACTTTTTCGTCGCCTTCGAGGACGACGTTGTCGAGGGCCTTCTGGGCGCGGATGAGGGCGACGCCGCCGCCGGGGACGATGCCTTCTTCAACGGCCGCACGGGTCGCATGGAGGGCGTCTTCGACGCGGGCTTTCTT
>JBMOHI010000531.1:0-2106 GCA_049317925.1 Terrimicrobiaceae bacterium | reverse complement strand
TCGACCTGCCGCAGAAGGTCATCGTAGCCGGCATGATCAGAAAGCGGAAACGCCGCATCGACCTGCAGCCGGTGGATGGCTCCCGCGTCCATGGCCCAGCCGGTGAGCATGGCCACGCGGCGGGGTTTGATTTTTGCCAGCATGCGCGAACCATTGGCACTGGGCGGACAGATGAGCACATGTCCGCGCACGGTCGCAGGATCGTAGGCCACATAGGGCGGAAAGGTGACGCCGAAGTCCTCGTAAACGCGGGTGATTTTTTCCACCGCACCGTGCAGCATGACGGGCAGGCCCGCGCCATTCAGTGCGGCCAGAATTTCCTGGGCTTTGCCCAGGGCGTAGCCGAGCAGCACGGGAGTTTCGCCGTCCTCGATGGCCTCGATGCAAAACTTCACCATGGAAGCCAGCACTTCAGCCGCGGGGGGAAACTGATAGCGCGGCAGCCCGAAGGTAGTTTCCATGATCAGGGTTTCCGCATGATCGGACGCGGCGGGTTCGGACGAGAGGCCGGGGCGCAGTTTGAAATCCCCGGTATAGAGCAACGTGCCTTCATCAGACTCGAAAAAAAGCTGGGCCGAGCCGAGGATATGCCCGGCCGGAAGGAGGGTGGCCGCCCAGCCGTCGAAGATTTTTTTCTCGCGATACGGCAGCACCTCGAACGCCTCAAAGTCCCCCCCCATGCGGACCTGCATCAACCGCGCGGTCGGCTCCGTGCAAAGGATGCGACGGTGCCGCGCGGTATGGTCGCTGTGCGCGTGGGAGACAAAGGCAAAATCCTGCGCCTGCCAGGGATCCAGCCAAAGGCCGGCCCGGGGCAGAAAAACTCCGCGATCGTATGCGACGGTGACCATGTTTGGCAGGCAGCAAGCCCGCCTTACTTTCCGCGAGGATAAGCCGGACGCAACTTCGCCGAGACCAGAAACCCGATCCCGATCAAGAAAATGAGCAGCGACAATACCTGACCCCGCGTAAACGGACCGGTCAGAGCGGCATCGGGCTCGCGGAACAATTCGCAGAAGCTGCGCAGAATCGCGTAGCCGATGAAAAACGCGCCCGTCAGAACGCCATTGTGCAGGCGGAAGCGTGTGCGCAGGATCCACAGGATTCCGAAAAGCAGCACGCCTTCGAGAAGGGCTTCGTAGATCTGCGAGGGATGACGGGGCGAGAGGCTGCCGGCGAGTTGCGCACGCAAGGCGGGAGAATTGGCCACATTCTCATTGATGGCCTCCACAGTGGTCCACGCGGGGTTAAGGGTGAAGGCATCGCTCAGGGCCAACTGCACCGTCTCGTCCGGCGCGTTATAGAGTTCCTTGGGAAACTGAACCGCCCAGGCCACGCTGGTGACGCGGCCGTAGAGTTCGCCGTTGATAAAATTCGCAACGCGTCCCAGGAACAAACCGATGGGCACAGCCACGACGAGATTGTCGCCGATGTTGCGCCAGGAAATTTTGTACCTCCAGGAGTACCAAAGGCAGTAAAACAGCACCCCCAGCATGCCGCCGTGAGCCGACATGCCGCCGTCCCATACCTTCAGGATGATGAGAGGATTCTGTAAAAACTCCCCGAGATTGTAGAAGAGCATGTAACCCAGGCGACCGCCCAGCAGCACGCCGAAGATGGCGCAGCCGGTCACGAAATCCCCGACCTTGTCCGGCGGGATGTCGCACCACCCGCGCTCGGCCAGATGGCGGATTACGAAATAGCCCGCGATGAACGCAGCCACATAGGCCAGGCCGTACCAGCGCAGCCCGATGCTTTCGTTAAACCGGATCAAAAACGGACTCAGATCATGGACGTAGTAGGAAAGCATCAGCAGCCTCAACTCTTCATGCTCAACCCGCAACGCTCAACTCTCAAATTGTCCCTGATTGACAGTTTCCCTCCGAAGCGGTTTATCTCTTGGGCGTGAAATCATCCCTCCTTCTCATTGGCGCGGCCGGGGCCGTTCTTCTGACCTCATGCACGACTCTGGAGAATCGTCGCGATATGTATTTTCCGCAGAAGGTCAATGGTCCTTACACCCGCATGAAGGCGGAAGGGATTCCGAAAACCCAGCCGGTCAGCGGGACAGCACCCGCCAGCGAAGCGACCAGCAGCGGAAAGTAA
>JBMOHI010000530.1:0-2113 GCA_049317925.1 Terrimicrobiaceae bacterium | reverse complement strand
AGATGCGCGTGCAGATGCGCACGGAGATCACCAAGCTCCACCAGCGCCTCCAGGCTACCATGATCTACGTGACGCACGATCAGATCGAGGCCATGACCATGGGCACCCGCATTGTGGTAATGAAGGACGGTCTCATCCAGCAGGTGGACACCCCGCTGAAAATCTACGGCGAGCCCGTCAACCTCTTCGTGGCCGGCTTCCTCGGCAGTCCGCCCATGAATTTTCTCAAGGGCACCCTGGGTGGAAAAGAAGGCGCCATCACCTTCAAGGAAATGCAGGGCGGCGTGATCTCACTCAAACTGGGCGATCGCAAAGCGGCCGTGCCTTTCATCGGCAAGGAAATCATTCTCGGGGTGCGCCCCGAATTTTGCGATCTGGTCCCGCCTGGCAAGGCCCCTTCGGATAACTCCTTCCAGGCCGTGGTGGACATCGTCGAGCCCATGGGCGCGGAGACCTATTTCTATCTGCAAACCGGCACCCACACCGTCATTAGCCGCAGCCATGCCAACGTGGACCAGCGGGAAGCCGGACACCGCCTGCAATTCGAGATCGATGTGGACGAGGTCCACATCTTTGACCCGGTCAGCACGCTGCGGGTGGTCTGATGGCGAAACCACTGATCGGCACTAAAGGGCACTGAAGAAAACAGGTGATCCCTCTTTTCTTTTTTTAGTGAAGATCAGTGAAGATTAGTGGTTGATGAATTTATGAGCAGTCCCGATTTGAACGTCCGCAATGTCGCCCGGCTGGCGCGTCTGGCCTTGAGCGAAGAGGAAATCAGCACCTTCCAAGGCCAGCTCGGCCGCGTGTTGGAGCACATCGAGCATTTGAAAAAACTCGACGTCTCCGGCGTGGAGCCGACTGCGCACACCTATCCGGTGTTTAACGTGACCAGGGAGGACACGCCCGGCACCAGCCTGCCGCGCGAAGCCGTCCTGGCCAACGCCCCCCGCGCGGCCAACAACCTCGTCATCGTCCCCAAAGTCGTCGAATGACGATCCGTCCGGTTCCCGTCCGCGCCATTTTTTCATGAACCTCGCCTCACTCACCATCTCCGAAATCCAGGAAGGCTTTCGCGCCGGAACCTTCTCGCCGGTCGATCTCCTTCGCGCCCTCGAAACCCGCATCGAAGCGGCGGAGCCATCCATTCATGCTTTCCTCTCGCGGGATTTTCAAACCGCGCTGGACGCCGCCGGGAATGCCGACGTTTCGCTACCGCTCGGCGGAATTCCCATCGGGATCAAGGACGTGATCAATGTGAAGGGTCAGCCCTGCACCGCCGCCTCGAAGATCCTGCGCGGCTACACCGCGCCCTACGATGCCACCGTCATCACCCGGCTCAAGGCCGCGGGAGCCATTCCTTTCGGACGCCTCAACATGGACGAATTTGCCATGGGGTCCTCCACGGAGAATTCCGCCTATCAGGTCACGCGCAATCCCTGGGACACCTCGCGCATCCCCGGCGGATCCAGCGGAGGTTCGGCTGCGGCCGTGGCCGCCTGCGAGGTGCCTGCCGCCCTCGGCTCGGACACTGGTGGATCCATCCGTCAACCCGCCGCCCTCTGCGGCTGCGTCGGACTCAAACCCAGCTATGGCCGCGTCTCCCGCTACGGTCTCATCGCTTTTGCCTCATCGCTCGACCAGATCGGCCCCTTCGCCCGCTCGACCCGCGATTGCGCCCTTTTGCTCAACGCCATCGCGGGACGTGATCCGATGGACTCGACCTCGCTGGACCGCCCGGCGGAGGATTTCACCGGGGGCCTCGGACGCGATCTCAAGGGCGTCCGGCTCGGCATCCCCAAGGAATACTTTGTCGATGGGATGGATGCGAGAGTCCGCGCCACGGTCGAGTCCGCCATCAAACATTGCGCCGACGCCGGGGCCGAATTGGTCGACATTTCCCTCCCCCACACCGAATTCGCCGTCTCGGTTTACTACATCATCGCCACCGCCGAAGCCTCGGCGAATCTGGCCCGCTTCGACGGCGTGCGCTACGGCAAACGGGCCGACGCACCCAAGGATCTGATGGACCTCTATCTCCGCACGCGCGAGGAGGGGTTCGGCAGCGAAGTCAAACGCCGCATCATCCTCGGCACCTATGTGCTCTCCTCCG
>JBMOHI010000529.1:0-2117 GCA_049317925.1 Terrimicrobiaceae bacterium | reverse complement strand
TGTTGCCCAGCAGCAGAACGAGCAACAGGGTGTTGAAGGGTCCGGCGATGTGCGGCGGGAAGATGGGAGTGACGAGGCGCAGGATGCCGTAGAGGCCGAATTTTTTCAGCACACCGGCATGAAGCATGGCGGCCGGAGCCGGGGCCGAGGCATAGGCCTGCGGAGCCCAGGTGTGGAAGGGGAAAAGCGAAACCAGCACGCCAAAGCCGAGGAAAAGAAGCAGATAAACAATCTGGGCGTGGGTAATGGAGAGGTATTCGAAACCGAAAATCGAAAAACTGTGCACGGTATCGTGGGCAAACAGCGTTCCCAATTGGGCGTGCTCGGCGATGGCGCGCATGTCGAACGAACGCGCCCCAAGCGGCTGGCTGAGGTAAAGCCCGATCAGTCCGATCAGCAACACGAAGCTGCCCAAGGCCAGATAGACCGTGATTTTCCACGCTGCCGTCTGGCGGTCACCCGAACCCCAAATGCCGATGAGCAGGAAGGTCGGAATGAGGGCCAGCTCATGGAACATGTAGAAGAAAAACGCGTCCACCGAGGCAAACGCGCCGATGGCACCGGCGGAGATGAAGAGCAGGCTGGCGTAAAACCACGGCGCGTTGGTTTGCGGAGCCCGCGCCACACAGACCGCCGCCAATGTGACCACGGTCGAAAGCACCAACATGGCCAGACTGAGGCCGTCAGCACCCAGGGTGAAGGAGATGCCGAGGGAGGGCAGGACCGGACACGAGCTGAGAAATTGGTAGCCGCCTTGCGCGAATTGGTAGGAAGCCAGCAACGCTACGGAGACCAGCAGGTTGAGCGCAGCGGCGGTGATGGCGGTCTTGCGGGCGGGGAATCCCGCAATTCCGAAAACCGCGCCGGCGACCGGCAGAAGAATAAGGGCAAGTAGGGGACTCATCGCGCGATCAAGAGGTAAATGAGGCCCACCACGCCAGCGCCAAAGAAGAAGGCGTAGGCCTGGATGTTGCCGAGTTGCAGGAAGCGAAGCACATAGCCGCAGGCCCAGGTCAGCTTGCTGGGGATCTGCGCCACGAAGAGATCAACAATCCAGCGGTCGGCCCAACCGGCCAGCCAGGCCACGCCGTCCTGGAAAACTTTGACGATCCACGCGTAGAGGTTGTCGATGTAGAGACGGTTGGCGAAGAGCGGGATCACGACGGGATCCTTGACCGCCTTGGCATAAAGCGCCCAGGCCAGCCCGACTCCGCCGACGAACATGGCGAGCAACGCATAGTGCGCAATGTGCGGCACGTGCTCGGGTTCCGTGGTTTTGAAGAAAAGATGCTCAACGAACGGCCAGCCCGCCCCGACCGCGGGAATGGCCAGCAGAACAAGCGGGATGACCATGACCAACGGCGACTCGTGGGACTTCCGGGCCTCCTCGCTGCGGGGCGATCCGAGAAAGACGACGAAGAGCAGGCGGAACATGTAAAACGCGGTGAGACCGGCGGTCAGCACCGCGATCCAGCCAAGGACGGGGACCTTCTCCAAGGCCCAAAGGATGATGATGTCCTTGCTGTAAAAACCGCTGAATCCAAAACCTCCGAATCCGAATCCGCTCAGGGCCAGCGCACCCGCGATTGTGCAGAGGAAGGTGAAGGGCATCTTGTTTTTCAACGCGCCCATTTTCCAGATGTCCTGCTCGTGGTGCATGCCCACGATGACCGAGCCGGCGCAGAGGAAGAGCAGACATTTGAAAAATGCGTGAGTGAAGAGGTGGAACATCGGAACGTCCCACGTTTCGGCCACGCCGACGCCGAGGACCATGTAGCCGAGCTGCGAAATGGTCGAATAGGCGAGGATGCGTTTGATGTCGTTTTGCTGCGTGGCCATCAATCCCGCCGCCAGGCAGGTGATGCCGCCGACCCAGGCGATGACGAGCCGGGCATCGGGCACATGTTCAAGCACCGGGAAAAACCGCGCCAGCATATACACACCCGCCGCGACCATGGTGGCGGCATGGAGCAGCGAGGAAACGGGAGTCGGACCTTCCATCGAGTTCGGCAGCCAGACATGGAGCGGAAGCTGGGCCGACTTGCCGACGGTGCCGCAGAAAACCAACACGCAGGCAATGACGAGATAGACGCCGTGCGTTTCCAGAGCGGGGATTT
>JBMOHI010000528.1:0-2120 GCA_049317925.1 Terrimicrobiaceae bacterium | reverse complement strand
TGACGTTCTTCGCGTTGTTCGGATTTCAGATCGTGGAGATCCTGGCCGGAAGGGACCGGTCCGCGGGACTGCTCGAGGTGAGCGTGGCCATCGTGGCTCTGGTAATCCGCAGTGTCGGCATGGTGCGGCTTTTCCTGATGAAGGCGGATTCGTGGCTGTGGCTCGCGGCCGCATTGGTCATCGCCCTGCCCATCACAATCCTGAGCATCCTCAACCATCGCGTGCTGGGCAGTGATCTCACCGCGCCGGTCCTTTCCAGTATCGTGCAGTATGTCGTTGCCACCGGCGTGATTTACTACGCCTACAGGCTTTTTCCCGACCCGTGCAAGGCCTGACCAGGGTCGCGACCTTCCTTCGCGCGGTCATAGGCGCCGGTTTCCTCGCCTGCTTTCTTGCCAAGACGAGTGCGGCGAGCGGCGGGGCGGTTTTCGCCGGAGTGGATACGAATTACTCACTGGGAATGGAAAAGGAGGGCCGGTCCTGGAGTTGGGATGGCAAGAAGACCGAGTTGTTTCGCGGCATGGCGGACCAGGGAGTGCGGGGTCTGCGGGTGCGGTTGTGGACGGGGGATGAGGGACAAAACGGAAAACTCTACGCGACCGAAGTGGTGAAGCGCGCACTGGCGGCGGGATTGGAACCTTACCTGGTGATTTTTCTCAGCGAGGACTGGGCGGATCTGATGAAACAGCCGCTTCCTGCTGTGTGGAAGAATCTCGACGCGGGCCAGCTAGCCGAGGCGGTGCGGGTGTATTCGCGGGATGTGGTGCGCCATTTCCGTGAAGCAGGATTGCGCAGCCATCTTTACGAAATCGGCAACGAAATTGATTACGGAATCTGCGGTGTCTATCCGGGCAAGAGCACAAAGAAAAACCCGGAAAGCCTGTCCCGATCGTGTTGGCCGGAAGCCGCGAAGTTGATTCTGGCCAGCCAGCAGGGGGTCAAGGAGGCCGACCCCGAAGCGAAGTTTCTTTTGCATATTGCGCATTGGTGGGATGTGGACTTTTGCACGGCGTTCTTCCGGTTCATGCTCGATCAGGGCGTGCAGGTGGATTTTGCCGGCCTGTCCTATTTCCCGTCCTCCAACATCGGCGGTTCGTTGCAGATGGAGCAGTTCGGCGCGGTGGTTAGCCAGATCAACCGGGCCATTGCGCGGCCCGTGATCGTGCCCGAGACGGCCTATCCGAGCACGAGCGACTTCAGCGGACAGTTTTCACGCTGGAAAAAGGAGGTTCCGGGTTATCCGCTTACACCCGACGGACAGCGCCGCTGGCTGACGGATTTTCTCAACTTCTGTGCGCACCATCCCGGCATTGATTCGGTCTATTACTGGAGCCCGGAGTGGAGCGGCGAGGGCATGTGGAAAGCATTCGCGCTTTTCGACGTGGACGGCAACGCCAAGCCGGCCTGGCAGGCGTTCGCGAAACCCCGGGCGGATCGACCAGAACCGAAGACTCCGGCCTATTTCGAGATCCGCGATGAACGTCTCTATCCTGTTCCAGTAGAAGAGGCCGAACGGCAGGCCGGAAAGGTCCTCTCCGAGAAACTCGAGCAAGCCGGACGCGTCAATGTGGAATACATCAAAGCAATCACCGACGCGGACCTCAGCGTCGCGGGCTACCGTGTCAACCTCCGCGCTTCGCTCTCAGGCAATCTCGATCTGATTTTCAAAGACACGAACCAACCCGCGGACGGTGCGGGAGATTGGAAGTCCGTGCTCAACGAGGCGATTGCCGCCAAGGAAAGGCTTGTTCTTTTTGTTGCGGATGAGTCCTCGCCTCTCGCCGGTCAGATCGCCGCCTATGCGAAGGAAAACGGGACGGAAGCAGTTCTGCACCTGAATCCGGTGGACAAGCCGCTGAAATTCGGCATGGGAAACGCCTGGCAGGAAGCATCAGCCGAAGAGTAGGACCTCCCCGCTCCAACGTTCCTGCTAACCCAACCGCACCGCGCGGGCTTGAGCCTGGAGACAAAGCTCGGCCGCCTTGAAAGCGTGAGCCTGGGTCATGGCGTTCTCGGTGCGGTTGAGGCAATCGAGAATCAACTGCCCGAAAAACGGATAGCCGGCTTTTCCCGCGCAGGAGATGCGATGTTCGCCCTTCTCATCGACGAGATAGAGCTGG
>JBMOHI010000527.1:0-2126 GCA_049317925.1 Terrimicrobiaceae bacterium | reverse complement strand
GTCGAGCAGATCGGGATCACCGGGGTCTGCGACGTGATTCCACGCAGCGCGGCCTTGAGGGTCTTTTTGACCGGGTCCATTTGGGCGCTGTGGAAGGCGTAGTTGACGCGCAAAAAGCGGCACCAGATGCCGGAGGCTTCAAGCTTGCGCGCCAGTTCGTCGAGTGCAGCCGGCTCGCCCGAAATGGTGATGGAACGCGGACTGTTGACCGCCCCGATTTCTACCCGGCGTTTGAAGCCCGCCAGCCACGGAACGGCGGCATCGGGCGACAACGCGGCGGCCAGCATCTTGCCAGTGGGCGGCACGAGTTCCATGCAGCGGCCGCGTTCGAAAATTACCCGCGCGGCCGAGGGCAAATCAAGTGCACCGGAAACATGTGCCGCCGCCGCCTCGCCCACGCTGTGTCCGATCACGGCCGCGGGTTCCACGCCGTTCTCCCGCCACCACAAGGTCAGAGCAACCTGCAGGGCAAAGATCGCCGGCTGCGCGATCGAGGGCAGATTCATGCGCGAAGTGGCTTCGTCCCGCTGCATCTCCTCGAGCAACGACCAGTTTCCCCACTGACGGAAAAGGGCGTCGCATTCGGCGATTTTGTCGCGGAAGCCGCGATGGCTGGCCAGCAACTCGCGGCCCATACCCCACCACTGCGGCCCCTGACCGGAAAAAACAAAGACCGCGTTGTGCGGCGGCCGGGCCGTTCCGGCGGAAAGTCCGGGACGGGCTTCCCCGGCAAGATAGGCGTGCAATTTTTCGCTCACCTCCGCTTTGGAAACGGCCGCAATCGCGATCCGGTGCGGATGATGCACCCGCCGGAATCCCAAGGTATGACAAATGTTTTCCAACGACTCGCCCGTAGTGTCCAGCCAGGCGGCATATTGCGACGCGAGGGCACGGAGGCCGCCGGGGTCGCGGGCCGATAGCACAAAGAGATCAGTCCCTCCCGATTCGAGAACCGGGGTCGGCAGCTCCCGAGGAACTCCTTGCAGGATCACGTGGGCATTCGTTCCGCCGAAGCCGAACGAATTGATGGCAGCGATGGCTTCCGGGCGCGGCAGTTTCTCCAAGGCAACGGGCACGCGGAGTTTCCAGTTTTTGAAATCGATGGCCGGGTTGGGTTCCTCGAAATGCAGATTGGGCGGGACCTCGCCCCGGTCGAGCACCAGGGCGGTTTTGATGATTCCGGCAATGCCGGAGCCGGCTTCAAGGTGGCCGATGTTGGTTTTGACGGACCCAATGACGCAGGGGCGGCGGCGGTTTGCGGCCAGGACGGCACCGATCGCGCCGGTTTCGATCGGGTCTCCCACCGCGGTGCCGGTTCCGTGAGCCTCCACATAGTCGATCTCCGCCGGATCGACCTTCGCGTCGCGGCAGGCCTCGCGGATCAGGTCCTTCTGCGAATCGAGACCCGGCACGGTCAGGCTGCTGGTGCGTCCATCCTGATTCACCGCGCTGCCGCGAATGACCGCATAAACCCGGTCTCCATCGGCCCGGGCGGCGGAAAGAGGCTTCAAGACGATCACGCCCGCACCTTCGCTGCGCACAAATCCGTTCCCGCGCGCGTCGAAGGCGCGGCAACGTCCGTCAGGCGACAGCATCGACATTTGGCTGAAGCCAATGAAGGTGTCCGGGATGAGAATGGCATTCACCCCGCCAGCCAGCGCGGTCGAGCATTCGCCATTGCGCAGGCTGCGGCAGGCCAGATGAACTGCCACCAGCGACGAGGAGCAGGCGGTATCCACCGCCAGGCTGGGGCCGTGCAGATTGAACAAATAGGAAATGCGATTGGCCGCAATACTGAGCACCGTGCCGGTGGTGCTGTGGGTTTCGATGGAGGTCTTGTCCCGGTAGCTGGCCTGAATGCGCCAATAGTCGAAGGTGGAAATCCCGACGAAAACGCCGGTGGAGCTTCCCGCCACGGAATCGGTAACAAACCCGGCGTCCTCGAGGGATTCCCAGGCCGTTTCGAGCAGAAGCCGTTGCTGCGGGTCCATCAGCGCGGCCTCGCGCGGCGAGATGCCGAAGAAGGCGGGATCGAATTGGTCAATGCCCTCGATGAATCCACCCCAACGCGCGTTCGTCCTGCCGGGCCGCCCGGGTTCCGCGTCGTAAAAGGCCGGGATATTCCA
>JBMOHI010000526.1:0-2128 GCA_049317925.1 Terrimicrobiaceae bacterium | reverse complement strand
GCAAAACATCACCAGGGTGCACGGGGACTGAAGCCATGTTGAAATACTTCTTCACCTTCTTCGCTTTTCTCGTGCTGATCGTGCTGGCCTTCGCCGGATTCCGCGGTGCGAAATCGACCCGTCCACCCATTGAGATTTTTCCCGACATGGACCATCAGCCCAAGGTCAAAGCCCAGACTCCGAGCGGCTTCTTCGCCGATGGCAGCGCCGCCCGACCGCCCGTGGCCGGCACCGTGCCGCTGGGTTACTCTGTGCCGGAGCACAAACCGGTGGCCGCTACGGAAAGCGCGAGCGTCGGCCCCTACAAGAAAATCATTTTCTCGGGCGGTCCTGAGTATCCAGACACCGGCAAGATGGGTGACAACTGGGGCACTGGTCTGCCTTTTGATGTCACTCCGGCGGTGCTCAGCCGCGGGCAGGAACGCTACGGCATTTATTGTGCGGTCTGCCATGGCGCGACCGGCGCGGGCAACGGCATCGCCAAGCAACTTGGCGTGAACACGGTGCAAAGCCTCCTCCAGGAACGCATCCGGGTCATGTCCGACGGGGAAATTTTTAACACGATCGCGCACGGCAAGAATACCATGCTCGGATACGGCGATCGCATCCAGGTGCCTGACCGCTGGGCCATCATCGCTTATGTCCGTGCTTTGCAGAAATCGCAGGGCGGCGCCACCCTTTCCGATGTGCCCGAGGCCGAGCGCGCCAAACTTGAAGCCCAATAATTTGTAGCATGAGCGACCACGCACACGCCGAACCCAAACCTGAGTTTTTCGACTACAAACATGTCGGAGGGCGTTTCCTTGGTCTCGTCGGCCTGGCCGCAGTGGCCTTTGTCGCAGTGTTTGCCGGAGCCCTGATCAACCCCAAGCAGTTCGCGTTTTCCTACCTGTTTGCCTTTTTCTTCTTTCTCACCATCTGCATGGGCGGGCTTTTCTGGACTCTGGTGCATCACGCGGTCGATGCGGAGTGGAGCGTCGTCGTCCGGAGGCAAATGGAAAACCTGGCCAGTCTTCTCGTGGTCATGGCCGTCCTCTTTATTCCGCTCTTTCTTGTGCGCGAGGAACTCTGGAAA
Organism: Terrimicrobiaceae bacterium; assembly: GCA_049317925.1. Taxonomy (GTDB): domain Bacteria; phylum Verrucomicrobiota; class Verrucomicrobiia; order Chthoniobacterales; family Terrimicrobiaceae; genus CAMASH01. Next base: position 1,053 of record JBMOHI010000526.1, on the reverse strand, counting down.
TGGATGCGGCCGGAGAATGCCCACGATCCGCTCCTTTTGGACAAGGCGGCCTACCTCAATCTGCCCTTCTTTACGTTCCGCGCGATTTTCTACTTTGCCTTCTTTATTCTCTGCGGGGGATTGCTCCGCGCCTTCTCCATTGCGCAGGACAAAGACGGATCGCCCCGCTACACGGTGTTGAACCGCCGCGTGACCTTCTCCAGCGCCCTGCTTTTTGCGGTCTGCCTCACCTTTGCCGCGGTGGATTGGCTGATGGGTCTGGACTACCACTGGTTCTCCACCATGTGGGGCGTTTATATTTTTGCCGGCACAGCGCTCAGTTCGATGTGTGTGCTGATTCTGATCATCACCGCACTGCGCAGTGCGGGATATTTGCAGAATGTGGTCACGGTCGAGCACTACCACATCATGGGCAAGCTCATGATGGCCTTCACCATCTTCTGGGCCTACATCGGTTTCAGCCAATACATGCTCATCTGGTATGCGAACATCCCGGAGGAAACGGTTTATTTTCTGCGGCGCAACACCGGCACCTGGTGGTATGGCAGCCAGTTCATGGTCGTCGGGCATTTCTTCGTGCCGTTCCTGATGCTCCTCTTTCAGCGCGGGAAGAAAACGCCGCTGTTCCTCTGCGGCATGGCCTGCTGGATTTTGCTCATGCACATGCTGGACATGTACATCATTGTCATGCCGGCCTATCACAAGGCGGGCTTCGATTTGTCGGCCTTCCTTTTCGACATTCCCAGCTTGATCGCCATCGGTTGCACTCTGGCCGCTGTCTTTCTTAAGCGTCTGGGCGAGTCCGCGCTTTATCCTGTGCGCGACCCGCGCCTGCCACAATCCCTCGCCTTGAAGAACTGATGTCCAACCCCGACGCCCATACGCTTGATGTGCCGCAAAAGTCCGCCTGGCCCCTCCTGGCCGGTGCCTTGATCCTCTTGCTCGTTTTTGCCGTGGCGGTCAAGGTCCTCACCGGACTTTCCGCTGGCGTGCCGGAAGAGGACGCGGCCCGCGCCGCCGAGCGCACCAAAGCCCGTGCCACTCTCGATGCGG
>JBMOHI010000525.1:0-2129 GCA_049317925.1 Terrimicrobiaceae bacterium | reverse complement strand
CCCGGCAGGCGGCGCAGCAGGGTTTCGACGCAGGCATCGGCGAACTCCTGGAGCTGCGAGATGGAATTGGTCACCTCCAACAACTGATCGTACCGCATCAGCTTCGAGAGATAATTGCGCTCGCTGTCGAATTGATCGAACGGAATCCGCAGCCGCCAGATCGTGCAATTGGTGTGGTCGGCCAGCAGGGTTTCCGCCATGGCCTTGGTCCGGCTGTACCAACTGGCCTCGGGATGACTGAATGCAAAATTAGGCGGATCGATTTCGGTGAACGGCGAACCGTCCGCGCTGGCTCCGTCGAAGATGCAGCCCGAGGAAACATGGCCCCAGGGAATGCCGCGATCGACCAGGATCTCGGCCAGAACGCCGGGCACGGTTGTGTTGGCCGTCAGGCAACGCAGTTTTTCGTTTTCCGTGCCGTCAATATTGGGCCGTCCGGTGAAGCCAATGGCATTGATGACAAAATCCGGATGCAGCGCATCCAGCGCAGAGGCGAGGGCATCTTTCGAGCCGGCATCCAGCTCGGCATGCGACGGGGAGGTAAATGGCAGTCCACGGGCCTGCAGATTCGCGGCAAAAGCGCTGCCGACATAACCGGATGCTCCCAGGAGAAGAATCATGCGGATTTTCGAGGCTTGGCTTTGGACATCTTCAAGGTTTGTTCGAGCAAGGGAAGATGAGCCAGATCCTTGGGGCGGCGCACATGCTCCTTGCTTTTGATAATGCTCTTCAAGGGGACCACCGCAACGGTAGTCCCCTGCCAGCGGAGTTTTTTGGCCTTGCGATACTCCACCGCAAAACTGTCCAAGCCATCCAAGCGCGGGAGAAAATTGATCAAGGAATCGTCGGATAGCGCGGCCACCGTCGGAGCGAGCATTGTTCCCCCGAGGGCGAGTACCATTTTAGTCAATCGAACAAATTGTCGCTCGGGCAACTCCACCCAGATATCCGTATCGAGGGTAGTGGCCGGGGCGCCTTGCAGAATGGCAGCGGACATCCCGGCTATTTGTATCCGAATGCCTTCCGCCCGGAGCGCGTGAACAAGCCGTGCGATTTCAGAAAGTTTTCGTGGGTCCGCCAGCGTTCGTCCGGAGTCATGGCGAAGCTCCGTGCGAACAGAATTGCCTCGCTTTCGCTGAGGTCGCCCTGTTTTTTCAAGCGGGCCAGGGTAGCGGCGAATTTTTTTTTATCCACGCGGGAGCCTAGCAGTCTTCCGGCCCGCGAGACACGCGAAAAATCGCGAAAGGGTCAAAGTCTAGAGAAAGGAAGAGAGGCTTGGGTGGGACTGGGAGGTTTAACCGCGGATTGCGCGGATATCGCTGATGGTCGGACACCTGAGGTTGAAGCAGCGAGCGGGATGAAGCGTGACGCGTGAGCCTTGGGGTGAATGACACGAGTGAGGACAGCTGCAGCAAAATGGCAGAGGCGGGAGCCGTGGACAAAGCCTGCCTGAGGCAGCCCATGAGGAACGAACGCTTGGGCGGCGTGAGGGGCCTCCCATGCAAGGGCCGGGACTCCTACCCGGAAGACGCAGGCTGGGAAAAACGGAAAGCGCGAGGAAAAATCAGTGATCATGCGGTCCGCCCCAAGCCGCTGCGCTGAAGATCTCGTAAACAAGGGAGCGGTGCTCGGCAAAAATACAGTCAATATGAGGTTTCCCGCCGCGCACCCGGCGGGAAAAAATCACGCGGTAAGATCCGGAGCGAAGACGGTGATAGCCGGTCAGCGTGCCCTCCAGGGATTTGATATCGCCCTCCTCCCGGGCAAGGTTGCGCAGAGCGAGGCGAAGTTTCCTTCGCGGTTGCGGTGCGAGGGTACCGCAGAAGTCCACCACCTGCGCAGACAGGTTGACACGTGTCATTCGTCCAGGCTCGCGAGAGGATGGAAGGCGGTCCGGCCTTTCTCGTAGTCCCGAATCGCGCGCATGGCCTTGGGATTGGCGAGGATTTCCATCGATTCAATAATGGCCTCCATCCGTTCGGGAGAGAGCAAGTAGCCGACCACTTCATCTCTTCGCGTAATGGTGATCGTATGCTCTTGGGACTCGCGGACGAGGGCGGGAAAATTCGCCTGCGCCTCGGTAATAGAATATGTAGATCCCATGGTCAAACTACGTAACAGGAATCTAG
>JBMOHI010000524.1:0-2133 GCA_049317925.1 Terrimicrobiaceae bacterium | reverse complement strand
CGTGCGGGTCGTCGCCATTTGCTGGAATGCAAATCGTCGAAGAGCAAGCGCAAGCTCGGCAAGGCCGCCGTCGTCAAAGACAGCGACGTCGCCCGGGTCATGGCCTGCCTGCCCTTCGGTTAGAAACACATATTGATCCGCCGGACTTCCCTGATTTTTTTCGGGGATCACGGAACTGGTGAGTCCACGGATCTTAACTAAAAAACAGCCGGTTCCAAGGAACCCCGCGCCGCAAGGTGACGGGGATGTAAGACATGCCACGTGCAACCAACTCGCCCGCCAGCCGCAAACGCCGCAAGCGGGTCATCGACGCCTCCAAAGGCTACCGCGGACGCCGCTCCAAGCTCTTTCGTTATGCGAAAGATGCGCAGATGAAGGCCAAATACTGGGCCTATCGCGACCGCAAAACCCGCAAACGCAATTTCCGTGCGCTCTGGATTGTGCGTCTCAACGCCGCTGTCCGCGCTCTCGGCATCAGCTACAACCGCTTTATCGAAGGCCTCAAGGTCGCCGGTATCACCCTGGACCGCAAGGTTCTGTCTGATCTGGCCGTGACGGACGAGGCGACCTTCAAACAGATCGTCGATCAGGCCAAGGCGGCTTACGAGTCCAAGGCCAAGGAAACGGCCAAGGCGGCCTAGGTTGCAATTGGTAGGGACGCGTGACTCACGCGTCCAGCGAAGGACGGCTGGGGTCAGCCGTCCCTACCAGTCTCTTCCATGGAAGACCGGATCGCCACTTTGCAGACGGAAGCGGTGACGGCCATTGCGGCTGCCACCGACCGGAAGTCCCTCGATGCTGCGCGCGTTGCCTATCTCGGAAAGAGCGGGGAAATCACCCGTTTGAGCGAGGGAATGCGTGACGTGGCGAAGGAGGATCGTCCGCGCATCGGCAAATTGCTGAACGAGCTGCGTCAGGCCGTGAATACGGCGCTCGAGGCGAAAGAGCAAATCCTGGCCGCCGCGGCCGATGCCGCTGCCCTGGCCACGCTGGACATCACCCTGCCGGGCACGTCACGCGAAACGGGTTCGATTCATCCCCTCACGCAGCTGCTTGACAAGTCGGTGCGGATTTTCCGCCGCATGGGATTTGTGCTGGCAGACGGACCGGACATCGAGACCGAGTGGCATTGTTTTGACGCGCTCAACACTCCGCCCGATCACCCGGCGCGCAATGAACAGGACACCTTCTATTTGCCCGACGGTCGTTTGCTGCGCACCCACACTTCCACGGTGCAGGTGCGGACGATGGAATCGCAACATCCGCCCGTGCGCATCATCGCGCCCGGGGCGGCCTACCGAAGGGACGAAGTGGACGCAACGCATCTGGCCCAATTCAACCAGATGGAAGGTCTCTACGTGGACCGCGAGGTTTCGGTGGCGGATCTGAAGGGGACGCTGGAGTTTTTCTTTCGGGAACTTTTCGGACCCGAAACGCAGATGCGGTTTCGTCCGCATTTTTTCCCGTTCACCGAACCGAGTTACGAGATCGATATCCGTGCGCGGGCCCTCGGCGGAAAGTGGATGGAGTTGGCCGGTTGCGGCATGGTGGACCCCGCAGTCTTTGAGCAAATCTGCCAGAAACGCGGCGACCGCGTTTATGATCCAGATCACGTGACAGGTTTTGCCTTCGGTTTCGGCCTCGATCGTCTGGCCATGAATCTCACGCATATTCCCGACATCCGCATGCTCGTGGAAAACGATCTGCGGTTCTTGCAACAATTCCCGGCATGAAGGTTTCCCTGAACTGGCTCCGCGAATATGTCGAGTTGCCGGCTGATGTGCCGGAGCTGGTGGATTTGCTCACGCTCGCCGGCGTCGAAGTCGAGAATGTGCTGACGCTGGGCGTGGCCATTCCCAAGGTCGTGGTCGCGCAGATCCTGGAGTCCAGCCAACATCCCAACGCGGACCGTCTCAGTGTTTGCAAGGTGGACGATGGGTCGGGTCTGCCGCGGCAGATTGTCTGCGGGGCAAAAAACTACACGGTCGGCGACAAGGTTCCGCTGGCGCTGCCTGGTGCGGTGCTGCCGGGAGATTTCAAAATCAAAGTCGGCAAGCTGCGCGGAGTGGAGAGCGAGGGGATGTTGTGCAGTGCGGAAGAACTCGGCCTGCCCAAGGGTGCCGACGGACTGCT
>JBMOHI010000523.1:0-2136 GCA_049317925.1 Terrimicrobiaceae bacterium | reverse complement strand
GCTGTGATATGCCTTTCAGCTCGGAAAGAAATCGGCGGTCACCTGCAGACCGGCCTTGTGGCGGGATTGGGATGGCAGGATAACGGGATACTGCGACCCCATGAAGACACTCCCCTTATTGCCCTTACTAGCCCAGGTCGCCCATCCGGACGGCAGCCGTTTTGCGTTTCAGCAGCCGCTCTGCTTGGTGGCTGCGTCTGAAAAAGGCCGAGCGCTGGCGCTCGGGTTTTGGGTTTTTGTGAGGTGCATCCTTTCAAGGGTAACCCGGGAACTGCGGGTGCGAGGGATGGTGAGTCTCTTTCTCATGGTTCCGGGGATCGGGATGGCGGAGACCCCGGTTGACTTGTCTGCACCGCCGAAGATTGTCGCACGGGGCGGGGCTCTGATCAATGTCACGCAGAGTGCTGATGGGAAGGGCACGATCATTTCCGTCGAGTATCCGAATGCGGAGTCCGGGGGAAACGTCGCGTTTAAAGTCGATTCGTTCGATGGTCCTCTCGGGCGATTGGCTTTCCTGGCAAAAGGAGACGTGGGGAATTGGAGGATTGGCCTTCGCGGGTCGTCCAAGTCAACGTCGGCACCCTCCATTGCTTTCCCTACCGTCTCCGAGGTCCTGCAACCCTATTCACTCGATTTTGTCTCCATTACCAAAAAGGCGAAGGAGGCCGAGATTCCCATCCAATATCCGATCACGGAGATTGTTTTTGGTTTCCGTTACAAAGATCGACCGAAGGACGTTGTGGAATTGTCGGAACTCATTCTCCACCGCGGGGAATGACAAAGCCGAAAGCCCGGTGATTGCGAAGAAGGTGCTTATGGTTGAGACAAATGGTGGGGAGAAAACAGACCGGCCCGCCGGGCCTCGAAAGATTGTGGTGGGCACGACGATCTTCTCAATTTTTCCGCAGCAGAGGCCCTATGTGAGTCTGGACCACCGGTTGGAAGAGATCGGGCGGCGGCTGGATGACATGGCGGTCGCGGCCCGAACTAATCATGGCAAGGGGCTTGATATCGCCGTGTTTCCGGAGAACTCGCTCAATCCGCCGCGGGATGGCCGTGAGATGGCGGCGAGGGCAGTTCCGCTCGATGCGAAAGTCAGGGGCGAGCTTGGAGCGATGGCCCGCCGTCACCAAACCTACCTTGTGGTGTGCTTTAATCTGCTGGAGGAAGGGGATGCCGGCACTGTTTCCAACGCGGCCGTTCTTTTTGACCGGCAGGGAGCGGTTGCCGGGATTTACCGGAAGGTCTTCGGCGTGGCTGATTTGGAGCGAAGAACAGTGGAAGGCGGCAAGAAACCCGGGGATGGTTTCCCGGTTTTCCAGACCGACTTCGGGCGGATCGGCCTGCTCATCTGTTATGACATGGGATTTGTCGAAGGCCTTGAGGCCTATGCGGCGGAAGGCGTCGATCTCATTCTGTGGCCGAGCATGTCTCCGCAGACGGTGGTTCCTCGTCTCAACGCGCGGCGTTTCGGATTGCATATTGTTTCGGCCACGCCCCGGAGTAACGCGTCGGTGTTTGATCCCCTCGGTGAAATTGTCGCTCAAGCCACCCGGGAAGGTGTCGTCACCTGCGAAATCGATCTGGATTTCCGCATCGTCCACTGGCAGGCGGCGCTCCGCAATGGCGAGGCGCTGCGCGAACGATATGGCGATAAGGTGGGATTCCGCTACTCCGAGACTGAGGACTATGGGATTTTCTGGTCCAATGACCCCGGTTTGCCGATCGGGAAGATGCTGGATGAGAGCGGGATCATCACCGATGACGCCCATCGGGACAGATCCCGCGAGGTGAGGGCTGAGGTTTTGGGTGAACAGGCCTGCTTCCGCAGCGACCCTTAGAACCGACCCGGTTTTGCAGGGCCCGCGGGCTGACCGCCGGGATGAGAATGGAGGGAATCGATCCGACCGATCAATTCATTCCTTGTCGGCCCGCTCGGTGAAGGGCTTCTCCTTTTCGCCCATGACAAACATGACGAGTTTGACGGGTTCGGTTCCCTTGTTCGTGCCGTTGTGCAGGACATTGATGCTCTCGGCCATGGCCTGACCTGCGGTGAGCTGAACAGTTTTTCCGCCTTCGATCTCTAGAGCAAGTTAAATAATACTATAGCCGCACGAGGCGAACCAATTTCGGGCG
>JBMOHI010000522.1:0-2140 GCA_049317925.1 Terrimicrobiaceae bacterium | reverse complement strand
CACGCCGGTCAGCAACGGAAGCTTCAGGGACTGCCCGTTCCCGAGCAGAGTTTTCACAGTATTTTCATGGGACCCGCAGGCACCGGGAAACTTGCCGCGGCCCGGGTGTTGGCCGAGGGGCTCCACGCCTTTGGAGTAGTCGCCAGCCCCAAGGTCACCGAAGTCGCACTCGGCACGGAAAACGGATCCTCCGCAAATGGAAGTCTCCCGGACCGCCAGGGCGCAGGAGTCGTTTTTCTTCGCGCCCGTGAGGCAACCGGTTCCGCTTCCGGTTTGGAAGCCGCCCAACAACTCCTGGAACGTCTGGTCACAGGTTCCCAGGATGTGGTTGTTCTCGAAGGCGAACGCGATGAACTCCGTAGGCTCCTGCGAGCGAATCACGTGCTGGAACGCGCCTTCCGCAAAACCCTTTACTTCACCAGTTTCGGACCCGTCGAACTGGCGACCCACTTTGTCCGGTTGTGCGAGTTTGACCGTATTCCCGTCAGCGATGAAGCCACCCGCGCCATCCTTCTCGCCGTTCACCTCTACTGCGAAAGAAAGGACAAACGTTTCGCCAACACCAGGGGTATGGAAATGCTCTACGAGGCCTCCCGCCGCCGCTATCTGGAGCGTTGCAGTCTGGCCAATCGGGTGGACCTGGAGTTGGAAGCCCGCGACCTGGATGTGCCGGCGGACAAAGCCCTGCGCAACGCCATCGAACGCTGTCCGGCCTTCATCACCTTCTGTCCGGCCTGCGCGAAGGAAAATCCGTGGATGGCCGGTTTGGAAAAACAATGCGTCTGCCTACATTGCGACTCGGTTTACACGGCGAGTTGGGGAATCTGGAAAGATTCCAGCACCTACCGCCGCACGAAGGAGTCCCTCACCCGGCCGGTCGAGAGCGGCGCGGTGACGCTGCGGGCCAATCTGCCTTCGCGCTAAGCCGCTTTTTCGGCGTGTCGTATGGCCCGCTTTTTCGGCGGTCCCTATCGCGCCGAGGCCTTCCAGGCTTGGGCGAGCAGGTCCTTGAGCACGATGGCATCTTCCCAACTGTTGGGCAGGGTACTGAGGTTATAGCCGCCGGGCACGGGACCCAATTCCGGCACAACGAACAACTCGCGGCCATCCTGTTTCCCCGCCCGCCAGACGCGGAAGAGGGCTTCGGCGAACGGCAGCCAATCCAGAATTTCGGGGGTGAGTTTCCCTTTTCCGTTGGTCACGGGAATCTGGCAGTGATGGCCGTTGAACGGTCGGAGATGAATCTGGGAAACGCGCTGAATAAGCTTCGGCTGGACCAGAAGCCGCTCGGCGTAGTTGCCCGGATGGAGGTGCTTAACCACCGAAACGTGGGAATAGTCGAGGGTCATGGGCAGGTATTCGCCGGTCGCTTTGCGATAGGCGTCGGCCAGGGCGTAGGCTTTTTCCGGCGTCTCGGTGCAGGTATCGCGATGAATCTCAACCGCGGCTTCCACGCCGAGGGACTTGGCCTCTTTCATCAACCGTAGGGTCAGGCGCAGGGCTTCCGGAGTGAGGGTGTCCTCGTCGGCCAGTTGCACATTGATGTGATGGGCCCCGCCTTCTTTGTTGGCCAGGAGCAGTGAGCGGAACTCCGCCGCTTTTCCCGAGGCGACGTAGCCGAGCTCGATCAGGCCGTATTTTTCCGCCAGCCGTTTATGCTCGGGCCCGACGGCGGTGGCGAAACCGTCGAAGCCGGCTTCCTTGACAGCCCGGATCTTGCGTTCCAGCGACCATTCTTTTTTCGCGCTCGGATAATGACCAAGGGACCAAAGCGCGGCGATGTGGCGGATTTTGGGAGGGTTTGATTTTTTCATTTTGTGCCCCGTCCGGGGAAGGTGAGTTCGGCGATGCCGGATTTGTCGAGTTCGCCGAAACCTTCGGCGACCATGCGGTTGTATTGTTTGGTGGTGGCCTCAGCCAGCGGGAGGTTGAGTCCGGCTGCTTTGGCGAGGGAGAGCGCGATGCCGCTGTCCTTGGCGGCGTGGGCGGCGGAGAAGAAACAGGAGTGGTCACGGTTCTGCATGTCCTCGCCGTCGGTGACGAGCACACGGGAGTTTGCCCCGGTCTGCGAAAAAACCTCGCGCAGCACGGTCAGATCCAGTCCGAGCGCGGCTCCGAGCCCGAGGCCTTCGGCCAGGCC
>JBMOHI010000521.1:0-2149 GCA_049317925.1 Terrimicrobiaceae bacterium | reverse complement strand
ACCAAGATCGAGGGCAACCCGCTTCATCCCTATAGCAATGGCGGCACCGATGGGTTCGCCCAGGCCAGCGTGCTGGATCTTTACGACCCGCATCGGGCCAAGGTCATCAGCGAGAATGGCTCGGAAGTTTCCGCGGAGGTCTTTGAGAATTATTTGAAATCCGTGGCGGCGTCCGGCGGTCAGGGATTGGCATTCTTGGTGGAGCGGAAAAACTCGCCCACGCGGGACCGTCTGCGGGCGGAGCTCGAAGCCAAGTATCCGGGATTGATCTGGAGCGAATACGAGCCGCTGGGCAGTTCGGAAACGGCCAAGGCGGTTTCCGCAGCTTTCGCTCCTGGGGTGCGGCTCCTGCCGAAATTCGAGCGGGCCGACATTGTGCTGGCGCTAGACAGCGAGTTCTTGAGCAGTAGCGACAAGGGCGTGGGATTTGCCGCGGGCTTCTTCCCCCGCCGCAATCCGGATCAGAAAGGCGCGCCGATGAACCGCCTCTACGTGGTCGAGAATCATTTTTCCAACACTGGCGGACTGGCCGATCACCGCTATCGCGTCAAGGCCTCGCTCATCGGGGAGTTCACCCGTCAACTTGCGCAAAAAATTGCCGCCAAAACGAACAACCCCGCTCTGGCCGCATTGCTCGGCGCCGTGCCCACGACGAAGACGGAGTTTGACGATCATTGGATCACCGAATGCGCCAACGATCTGCTGGCCAACTTGGGTCGCAGCATCGTGACAGTGGGAGGTCTGCAGCCCGCCTGGGTCCAGGCTCTGGTCTTTGGCGTGAATGAAGCGCTGGGCAATCACGGCGCAACGATCCTCGGGACCAACACCGGGGAAAAGCCCGCCGCCTCTATCGCCGACCTGGCCGCCGCCATCAAGGCCGGATCAGTGAAGACCCTTTTCATTCTCGGCGGCAACCCGGCCTATAACGCGCCGGCTGAACTCGGATTTTCTGATTTGCTGCTCAATGTCCCTGATGTCGTGCGTCTGGGACTTTTCGAGGACGAAACCAGCAAGCTCAGCCGCTGGCAGATTCCTGCGGCCCATTATCTGGAATCGTGGGGCGATGTCCGGACTTTCGATGGAACGTACACCGCCGTCCAGCCGATGATTCTCCCGCTCTGGAACGGGGTGAGCGAATTGGAAATCCTCGCCCAACTCGCCGGACGGCCCAAGCCGGTAGGGCCGGAGTTGATTCAGGAAACGTTCAACCAGGCTTACGCCGGCGACGCGGCGAAATGGAATTCGCTCCTTCGCACCGGATTTCAGCCGGACAGCGCGCTGCCCGAGGCTCCGCTTTCGTTCAATGCCGGACCGGTCGCCTCTCTGGCAAAAACCGCCAATCCGGTCACCGGGGAACTGGAACTGGTTTTCCTTTCCAGTTCCAGCGTCGACGACGGTCGCTACGCCGGCAATAGCTGGCTGCAGGAGACGCCGGATTTTGAGACCAAGGTTACCTGGGATAACGTCGCCCTCGTCAGCCCGGCTACGGCCACACGGCTGGGCATCAAGGTCAACAATTTCACTTGGACCGACAAAGCCGCCGACGCGCTCAATGGCATCGCCGGCAAGGATCTAGAAAACGAGGAAACCTTCGACATCGTTTCCGACCTGATCGAGATCAAGGCGGGCAAGGACTCCATCATCGCCGCCGCCTTGGTTGCGCCGGGTCACGCGGACGATTCGATTTCGCTTGCTCTCGGCTATGGCCGCACCGGCGTTTCCGCCCTCATGGAAGGTGTGGGCTTCAATGCCTACCCGCTGCGGACCTCGGATTCCCTGCGTTTCCGTTCCGGCGTGGAAGTGAAAGTTACCGGTGAGACTTACCCGCTGGCCCGCACCCAGGAGGCCCGGAGTATGCACGGACGCGACCTTTTCCGCGAAGGCACGCTGGAGCGTTACGAGGAAGATCCGAAATTCGCGCGCTCGATCGGGATGGACAGCCACATTCCGCCGAACATTTCCCTCTACACCCATCCCGAACTGACTTCGAAGGAACAATGGGGCATGACGGTCGATCTCAACACCTGCATCGGCTGCAACGCCTGCGTGGTGGCCTGCCAGGCTGAGAATAACGTGCCGGTGGTGGGCAAGGAGCAGGTTCGCAAAAACCGCGACATGGCCTGGATCCGCATCGACCGCTATTTCGCCG
>JBMOHI010000520.1:0-2152 GCA_049317925.1 Terrimicrobiaceae bacterium | reverse complement strand
TGATCAAGATCAATACCCCGTTCCTCTACGTCATCATGCCGATGCGCGTTTCGGTCTGAGTGGGAGGAAGCCGGTCCTCGCGTCCGTCAGAATTTTCCCATCCATGACTCTTTGGGGCCTCGACCTTGGCGGAACCAAAATCGAAGGCGCGATTCTCGATCCCGCCAATCCCGGTCAAGCCGTTCATCGTTTGCGTCTGCCGACCGAAAGCCATCTCGGCTACGACCACATCCTCGGCCAGATCCGCCGCGTGGTGGAGCAGCTGGAGACGGCCTCGGGCCAAAAACGACCGGCCAAATTGGGCATCGGAACCCCCGGCGCGACCGAACCCGCGACCGGGACGATGAAAAACTCCAACACCACCTGCCTGATTGGAAAGCCGCTGCGGGATGACGTTTCCGCCTGTCTCGGTCTCGAAGCCGTTCTGGCCAACGACGCCAATTGCTTCGCCCTGGCCGAGGCCACCCTGGGCGCGGCGCGGGACTATCCCGTCGTGATGGGTCTCATTCTCGGCACCGGCGTGGGAGGCGGACTCGTGGTGCACGGACGCCTGCTGGAGGGTCTGCACGGCATCGCGGGCGAGTGGGGTCACAACCCGATCTCCGGCGAGACGACCCCGTGTTATTGCGGACGCAATGGCTGCGTCGAAACGGTGCTGGCCGGACCGTCGCTGGAAAGATTTTATCGGGAAAACGGCGGGGCGGAAGGCATCCGCCTGCCGGAGATCGTGAGTCGCGCCAGCGCTGGCGATGCCGTCGCCCAGGCCACACTGACCCGCTTGCAGGATAAATTCGGCGAGGCCATTGCCGCGATCATCAACGTCCTCGATCCCGATGCCATCGTCATCGGCGGCGGAGTTGGAAACATCGATGTCCTTTACACCGCAGAAGCGCGGGAGGCTGTTCTGCGGCACACCTTCAATCCCGAGATTCGCACAGAGTTTCTCAAGCCAGCTCTGGGCGACAGCGCGGGAGTCTTCGGCGCGGCCATGCTCTGCGCCTCCCGGCCTTGAAGTCGTTCGGCTTGCTCCCCGCCTGGATTCGTGCCAGCTTCCCCCTTTCTGACGCCAGCATAGCTCAGCGGTAGAGCAACGGTTTTGTAAACCGTCGGTCCTCGGTTCGATCCCGAGTGCTGGCTCCAGTTTTCTCCTTGCCAAATCGAGCCGGGCAGACGATTTCCGCGGACATGGAATTTTCCCCTGTCAGTGCCATTGCCAAAGCCAACATCTATTTCGACGGCAAGGTTGTCTCCCACACCCTGCTTTTTCCGGACGGCTCGCGCAAAACCCTCGGCTTGATTTATCCTGGGTCGTTCCATTTCGGCACCGATGCCGCCGAGCGGATGGAGATCACGGACGGATCCTGTGAGGTCGTTCTGGATGGAGAAACGCAGTCGGCCCGCTACGAGGCGGGGACGCATTTTGACGTCCCGGCCAAGTCGGGATTCACCATCACGGTCGGTGGCGCAATCTGCCAGTATGTCTGTTCGTTCCTCGGTTAGCGCACTTCTCCCATTATGTCCTCTCGCCAAGCCCGCCGCCTCGATACCAGCCGGTTGTCCGTTCCCCGCCTGCACGTGCAGTCCGTCACCCCAGCGTACGGGGAAAACTACAAAGCCGGCTACATCGGCTTCACTCACCGCAGCGCGAGCGTCCTCTCGCGCGGCATCGCCTGGTTCACACGTTGGTCGCGGCTGAGCGATCTGCATGTTTCCCATGCCCTGGTGGTGACCGGCGAAAACGAATGCATCGAAGCGTTGCCGGACAAGGGCGTGGTGAGGGCACCGCTAGACAAATATTTCAACGACCCGAAGACGCAGATCTTTTTCCGGAAGCCGCGCAAATGCACCAATGCCCTCGGCGCCCGCATCGCGGAAACCGCCCTGGCCCAGGCCGGGACCCGCTACGATCATCTCCTGCTGGCCGCGCAGATGTTGGAAGGCAGTTTTCTCCGCCGCTGGATTCATTCGACCTTCCGGGAAAGTCCGGACCATCTGGTCGGACGCCTTTTCAATCGCAACGCGCGCTGGATTTGCAGCGAACTGGCCGCGTATTGCCTCGATTGTCAGCCGGAATACGCGGACAAGGGCATCCTGGCCCAGCCGAACTACGCCATCGATCCGCAGGAGCTTTTCGAGGACGGGGAGATCTTCG
>JBMOHI010000519.1:0-2162 GCA_049317925.1 Terrimicrobiaceae bacterium | reverse complement strand
TTCGACAAGGGCGTGGAGCTGGCCGAGGAGATGAAGGTCTTCGTGCCGGATGCGCTCAGTATGGTGCAGATGGCGCAGCGGTGGATTCTGGATTTTGACGAGGTGTCGGTCGTCATTCCGGGCGCCCGCACAGTGGAACAGGCGCGGGAAAATGCCTCGGTCTCGAAGTTGCCGGAGTTGCCCCCGCAGCTCCACGAGCGACTGGCGCGGTATTATCGCAGCGAGGTGCAGCCCAACATCCGCGGGCCGTATTGACGGTCTGAGGAGTTTTTACCGTGGAGAGCATGGAGGGCATGAAGGTGACACGGGATGAGTTGACGGAAAAGGTGATCGGTTGTGCGATTGCCGTTCATCGCGAGCTTGGACCGGGATTGTTGGAGTCCACCTATGAGCAATGTCTGGCGCGTGAGTTGAGTTTGAATGGAGTGGGGTTCGAGATGCAGGTGCCGTTGGCGGTGAATTACAAGGGCGTGCACATTGATTGCGGCTACCGCATTGACCTTTTGGTCGAGGGCCGTCTTTTGCTTGAGCTGAAAAGCGTGGAGCAAATCGCGCCCATCCACGAGGCACAGATTCTCACTTACCTTAAACTCTCCAAAATCCCACAGGGCCTTCTGATCAATTTCAATGTCCGCCGTTTGCTTGATGGCTTGAAAAGCTACCTGAACACCCCGTCTTGATGGATGCAGGAAGATTCACCGTGGAGGACATGGAGAGCGTGAAGGGAATTGCGATGAGTTCTGACGGTGATCGGTTGAGCCGACCCTACCTATTGTCCGCCTCTTGATCCCTTCATGACCTTCATGTCCTCCACGGTGAAATCTGCGATGAAAACCGGCGTCCGCGGCATCATCGGCCTGTTTTTTCTGCTGGCGGGGACCATGCATTTTGTGAACCCGCAGCCGTTTGTCGAAATCGTCCCGCGCTATCTGCCGGGTCCGCTCTTGCTTGTCTATCTCAGCGGTTTTTTTGAGATCGCCGGCGGGATCGGGTTGTTCATTCCCCGCCTGCGACGACTGGCGGGTTGGGGTCTGATTGCCCTGCTGGTCGCCGTTCTTCCGGCGAACATCTACATGCTGACCGACCACCCCTTTCTCGCGGGCCAGCGTGTTCCGGACTGGGTGCTGTGGATGCGGCTCCCGCTGCAAGGCGTCCTCATCGCGTTGATCTGGTGGACAGCGTGCAGACGGCGCGATTTTGTCCGTGGACAAGCCGGCGGAGGCGGGTAAACTCCGGAACTCCCATGCGCATCCGCTCATTCATCCTCGCCACCACTCTCATCCCACTCACCATTATGGCTCAAACCGCTCTCGAAAAAGGGGAGGCATTCCTCAAACAAAACGCCACCAAGGAAGGGGTCGAAACCACCGCCTCCGGCCTGCAATACAAAGTCCTGACCGAAGGAACCGGCAAAATCCCCAAGGCCACGGACACCGTGACGGTCAACTATCGCGGCACGCTGATTGACGGCACGGAGTTCGACAGTTCGTACAAACGGGGAGAGCCGATTTCGTTCCCGCTGAACGGCGTGATTCCCGGCTGGACCGAGGGCGTGCAGCTGATGAAAGA
This sequence comes from Terrimicrobiaceae bacterium, assembly GCA_049317925.1. GTDB lineage: Bacteria > Verrucomicrobiota > Verrucomicrobiia > Chthoniobacterales > Terrimicrobiaceae > CAMASH01. The sequence continues at coordinate 593 of JBMOHI010000519.1, read as the reverse complement.
AGGCGCGAAGTATCAATTCACCATTCCATCCAAGCTGGCCTACGGATCGCGCGGTGCGGGTGGAGTGATCGGGCCCGATGAGACGCTGATTTTCGAAGTCGAGCTGCTCAAGGTGAAGTAGGCGGGTGCTGAAAGTTTACACCTACGCCAAGTGCGACACCTGCCGGAAGGCGGTGAAGTTTTTGCGCGGACACGGAATTGAGTTTCAGGAAATCCCGATTCGGGAAACACCGCCGTCGTTATTCGAACTCAAGGCCATGTTGCACGCTCAGGGTGGTGAGACGCGGAAGCTCTTCAATACTTCGGGAGGGGATTACAAAGCGCTTGGGCTGTCGGCGAGATTGCCGGAACTCAGTGAGGCGGAGGCTTTGAATCTGCTGGCTGGGAATGGCAATCTGGTCAAACGGCCTTTTGTTGTCGGCGACGGCGTGCATCTCGTCGGCTTCAAGGAAGACGAGTGGCGGTCGGTCAGCTGGTAGGACCGTCGACGGAACTGGATGGGTGGAGGGGCCCCGACCCCCTCCCAGGGACAACCCTCCCTACCGATTTTTCACCGCGGGATGCCTGGCGAGTAAGCGGAGCGATTTTTGCAA
>JBMOHI010000518.1:0-2164 GCA_049317925.1 Terrimicrobiaceae bacterium | reverse complement strand
GCGTAGCCGCAGCGCGGGCAGCCGTCGAGCGGGGTGAACCAATCGTGCAGCGACCGCACTTTATGCCAGGGGATGAACATGGGCTTGGTTCCACAGGCCGGACAGCGCAGTTGCAAGGCGCGCAGGAGATAAGTGGCCGCCAGGGCTGGACTGCGATCTTTGGTCATGGCGGAAACCCTACTCGCGGGATCCGTCCGGTGCAAAGGGAGGATTTATCTTGAGCAGCGGGAGGATGGGGGACAAAGCTGATCGTCTATCCGGCGATGTCCTCCAGCGAAAATCGAAAATCAAAAATCGAAAAATCCCCGTGTCCCCGCCACGTCGCCATCATCATGGACGGCAACGGCCGCTGGGCGCAGCAGCGCGGATTGCCCCGATTGGTCGGACACGAGCAGGGCTCGAAATCCATCAGGGCCTGCGTGGAAGGCGCGATGGAAGCCGGGGTCGAGTTTTTAACCCTCTACGCCTTCTCCTCGGAAAACTGGAAACGCCCCGCCCTCGAAGTCGAGGGTCTGATGCGCCTGCTGGAACGCTTTCTCGATGAAAAACTCAAGGAGATGCTCAAGGAAGGCGTGCGCCTGCAGGCCATCGGCCGCATCAGCGAACTTCCCCCGATCTGCCAGCGCAAACTCGCGGAAGCCATCGCGGCCACTGCGGCCAATACCCGTCTAACGGTCATTCTCGCCCTCAGCTACAGCGGCCGCCTCGAAATCGTCGATGCCATCAAGGGCATCGTCCGCGAGGCCCGGGAGGGAAAGCTGACCGGGCAAGAAATCACGCCGGAGTTTTTCAGCGAACGTCTCTACACGAAGGGCATCCCCGATCCGGATTTGCTCATCCGCACCTCGGGGGAAATGCGGGTCTCGAACTTCCTGCTCTGGCAGCTCAGTTACACCGAAATCCATGTCGCGCCAAAACTGTGGCCGGATTTCGGTAAGGAGGACTTTCTCCGCGCGCTGGAAGATTACGCCGGAAGGAATCGACGGTTTGGCGGGATTTGACCACGCGTCTGACTGGCGATTTTTTTGCATTTTCCCCTCGGACCAGCGGGGAAACCCCTTGACTTCACTGCCCGCATCCCTTGCGTTGTCGTTTGCTGTATATTTTTAGACATCTCTCTCATGGCCAAACAAACCATCCTCCTCGTTGACCGCGAGACCGACTTCCTCGAATGGGCCAAACATCAGTTGGAAGCCACCGGAACGCGGGTTCTTTGCGAAACTACGGCTGACGCCGCCTACAAGACCTTTTCCCTTGAGTCGCCCGACCTCGTGATGGCGGAAATGAACCTGCACCCGTTTTCCGGGGTGGAGCTGTTGGGTCGCATCCGCAAGCACTCGCCCAATGCCATGGTGATCATCGTGAGCGCTTTCAGCACGAATCAGAACGTCATCGAGGCCATGAAGATGGGGGCCTTCGATTTTGTGCGCAAGGAACAACTTCCGTTCAATCTCAAGATCGTGGCGGACTCCGCGCTCAAGGCCTCGGCTGAACTCAAGGCGGCCAACACTTTCCAGCCCGTCCTGACTGTCGAACAGCATCAGGACGAGATCGTGGGAAAATCCGACGCCATGCAGCAGGTTTTCAAAATGATCGGCCGCGTCTCGGCCAGCGACGCCCCGGTCATGATCACGGGCGAAAGTGGTTCGGGCAAGGAACTCGTCGCGCGCGCCATCCACAACTACAGCGCCCGTAGCGGTAAAAGTTTCCTCGCCATCAATTGCGCCGCCATTCCCGAGAACCTCCTCGAGAGCGAACTCTTCGGGCACGAAAAAGGGGCCTTCACCGGGGCCCACAGCCAGCGCATCGGCCGCTTCGAGCAGTCCGATCACGGTACGCTCTTCCTCGACGAAATCGGCGAAATGCCCCTTCCGGTGCAGAGCAAAATTTTGCGTGTCCTGCAGGAGGGCGAGTTTTCCCGGGTGGGTGGCAATCAGACCATCCGCACCAATGTCCGCATCGTCTGCGCCACCAACAAAAACCTTGAGGCCGAGGTGGCCAAGAAAACCTTCCGTGAGGATTTGTTTTACCGCCTGAATGTGGTGCGTATCCATCTTCCGCCCCTGCGGTCGCGTCAGGATGACATCCGTTTGCTAGCGGAATATTTTCTGCAAAAAATCACCCACCAGAAACACCGCCCGCAGCTCAAGCTTTCCGAGGAAGC
>JBMOHI010000517.1:0-2169 GCA_049317925.1 Terrimicrobiaceae bacterium | reverse complement strand
GAATCTCAAAGGCTCCGCTAGCCCAGATGATTTTGATTTTCGCGCCGGGTTCGAGCTCGCCCAGTTCGCGATTGGCCTGTTCCGCCATTGCCTGGACGTAGGTCAGGTTATACTGGCTGGCCACGATGGCGAAACTGAAGCTGGCTTTTCCGACCATGCGGGGACGGATGGGCTGGGCGGTGGACATGGGATAGTGAAGCGTGAAGCGTGAAGGATGAAATGGGAAGGGAGGGTCTTATCGCCTCTCCTCCTGCAAATGTCCACTCACAGCATGTGGCCCATTTTCTTTTTTTTGGTCGCGAGGTATTTTGCGTTGTGGGCGTTGGCCACGGAGCGGATGGGAAGCTGCTCGACGATTTCAAGTCCGTAGCCTTCCAGGCCGACGACTTTGCGGGGGTTGTTGGTGAGGAGACGGATTTTTTTCACCCCGAGATCGGCGAGAATTTGCGCGCCGAGGCCGTAGTCGCGCAGGTCCATGGGGAAGCCGAGCCGCTCGTTGGCTTCCACGGTGTCGAGACCCTGTTCCTGAAGTTTGTAGGCGTGGATCTTGGGGCCCAGTCCGATGCCGCGGCCTTCCTGCCTCATGTACACGAGAACGCCGCTGCCGGCCTGCTCGATTTGCTTGAGGGCCTGATGAAGCTGCGAGCCGCAGTCGCAGCGTTTCGAGCCAAAGACGTCGCCGGTGAGACATTCGCTGTGGACGCGCACCAACACAGGTTTTTCCGGTCCGACCCGGCCTTTGACCAAAGCGATGTGATGGCGGTCATCCACGGTGGAGCGGAAAAGATGCAGGTCGAATTCGCCGTAGTCGGTTGGCATGAGAATGGTCTGCTCGCGCTCGACGAGTTTTTCCTGCTGGCGGCGGTAGGCGATGAGGCTCTCGATGGAACAAATCTTCAGTCCGTGCTTTTTGCCGAACTTCACCAACTGCGGCAGCCGGGCCATCGAACCGTCGTCGTTGAGGATCTCGCAAATGACGGCCGAGGCATCGAGTCCGGCCAGGCGCGCCAGATCGACCGAGGCCTCGGTGTGGCCGGCGCGGCGCAGGACGCCGCCCGGCTTGGCCTGGAGGGGGAAGACATGGCCGGGTTGCACGAGGTCATCCGGCGTGGCCGTGGAGTTGGCCAGGGTTTTGATGGTGGCGGCCCGGTCTTTGGCGCTGATGCCGGTGGTGATTCCCTTGGCGGCATCGACCGAAACGGTGAAGTCCGTTTTATAGATTTCACGGTTGTGGGCAACCATGCGCTGGAGGCCGAGTTGCTGGGCGCGGGTTTCGGTCACGGGCGCGCAGATGAGGCCGCGTCCGAATCGCGCCATGAAATTCACGGTGGCCGGCGTAACCTTGGCGGCAGCCATGACCAGGTCGCCTTCGTTCTCGCGGTCGGCGTCGTCGGTCACGATGACCATGCGGCCCTTGCGGATGTCGGCGATGATCGCGGGGATGGGATCAAACTTCATTTCCGTCATCTTAGTGGCAGCGGATCGAAGCACAACACCGTGCTGCGGAGGAAAAAAATGCGGGGCGATGAACCGAGTGGTTCCACCGCCCCGCTGGCTGCCTAACCAAATTGTTGCGTTTAAAAATCTACTGGCAGGCTTCGCAGATTTCCCCGTTGCGCTGCGCCTCGATCGAGCAGGCTTTTCTCTCCTCCTCGGTATACTCCTGCTTGGGGGCTTCGGCGGCGCCCATGGCTCCGCGGACTTCCTTTTTGGCCGAGCCCGTGGCTCCTTCGATGTTGGAGGCGCCGAGGCTGCGCAGGTAGTAGGTGGTCTTGAGGCCGGTGTGCCAGGCGTGCCGGTACATGTGGCTGAGGACCTTGAGATCGGGTTCGCCGAGGAACAGGTTGACGGACTGGGACTGATCGATCCATTTCTGCCGGCGGGCGGCCGCATCAATGATGAAGGTGTAGGGAATTTGAAACACGGTGAGGTGTTTCTTGCGGATGGGTTCGGGGATCCCGGCGATGTTGCCCAGTTCGCCCTCGAAGTATTTCAACTGATCGATCATTTCCTCGCTCCAGAGGCCGATTTTTTTCAAATCGCGCACGAGTTCCTCGGTGAGGATGGTGAACTTGCCGCCGAGGTTCTCCTTCACGTAGAGGTTCTTGTAGTTGGGCTCGATGCAGGGCGTGGTGCCCATGATGTTCGAGATGGTCGCGGTGGGGGCGA
>JBMOHI010000516.1:0-2180 GCA_049317925.1 Terrimicrobiaceae bacterium | reverse complement strand
TCCAACGGGGGAGCCCAGTTTTTCATCGGCAAGGGAGTCAAGGGCGACAACCAGCTCGGGCCCGTGCTCGGCGGCATCGCCGGGGCGCATTTCGTGGACGCCGCGGCCAAGGCCTATGGGGTGCCGGTGATTCTCAACACCGACCATTGTGCCAAAAAGCTTCTGCCCTGGGTGGATGGATTGCTCGCGGCCAGCGAGGAGCAATTCGCCAAAACCGGCAAACCGCTTTACAGCTCGCACATGCTCGATCTCTCCGAGGAGCCGATCGAAGAGAACCTCGAAATCTGTGCGAAGTACCTCGCGCGGATGAGCAAAATGGGCATGACGCTCGAGATCGAACTCGGCGTGACCGGCGGCGAGGAGGACGGCGTGGATAATTCCGGCGTCGAGGAATCCAGCCTCTACACCAAACCCGAGGAAGTGGCCCTGGCTTATGAGACGCTCCTCAAGGTCAGTCCGAATTTCACCGTGGCCGCGGCCTTCGGCAATGTGCATGGCGTTTACAAACCCGGCAACGTGAAGCTCAAACCCACCATCCTGCGCGACTCGCAGGAATACATTGAGAAAAAATTCGGCACGGCTCCCAAGCCGGTGAATTTCGTTTTTCACGGCGGCTCCGGTTCCTCCCGCGAGGAAATCCGCGAGGCCATCGGCTACGGCGCGATCAAGATGAACCTCGACACCGATTTGCAGTGGGCGTTCTGGGATGGCATCCGCGAATACGAGGCGAAAAACCACGACTACCTGCAAGGTCAGATCGGCAATCCGTCCGGCCCCGACTCACCCAATAAGAAATACTACGATCCGCGCGTCTGGCTCGGGGCGGGCGAGGCCGCCTTCACCAAGCGGCTGCTCGGCTCGTTCGAGGATCTGAATTGCGTCGGACGCAACGTCTGAGACTTCTCCGTAGCGGAAAATGTGAGTTTTCCGACCAAAACGTTTTGGCTTAACCGCTGATCCCCAGCCGCACGGCGACCCGCCTGCTGACTTCCGTCCGTTCGACGAGCACGGATTCCAGGGCGGCTTTGACCTCCGCCAGGACTTCCGCCGGAGCGGATTCGGGTGACCCGCTGGCGAACAACGGCCGGGGGTCATATTCCATGTAAAGCTGGATGCCCTGCGCCACGTGATCGCCGCGCAAAATCGCCGCTGCGCGCAACGCGCCATCGATGCCCGACGTGACCCCGGCCGTGGTGAGAACATTTCCATCCATCACCACGCGTTCGTTCACGGGAATCGCGCCGAACCACGGGAGGAGGTGATGCGAGGCCCAGTGCGTTGTGGCCCGGCGTCCCTTGAGCAATCCGGCCGCGCCAAGCAACAGGGCTCCGGTGCAAACGGACAACACAAGGCTCGCGCCCGCGGCTTGCTTGCGGAGGAAGTCCAGCGTGACCTCATCTTCCATCAGCGCGTTGACGCCTGACCCGCCGGGCACAAGCACAACATCGAGAGGTGGCGCCTCGTTGAAAGAAATGTCCGGGGTAAGGATCAGCCCCTTCGCGTCACGGACAGGTGAGCAATCCCTTCCGATGACAAAAAACTCCGCGCCGGGCAGGCGCGAGAGCACTTCATATGGTCCCGTAAAATCTGCCTGATCCAGTCCGGAAAAAATGATTCCTCCAATCACGAGGGAATCGGAAGCCGTTTTCACCATGCCGTGTAATCCCCGCTAGAGGAGCCCGGGTTGGCTGTTCGGGTTTCCAGACCCGTGACTATCGAGAAACAGGCCGGGCGAAATCGGAATGGAATCTACCAGGGAGTGCGCTGGTAGTCGCGCACGTAGTCGAAGCGGGTCTCGAAACCGAGCTCCGGCGGAAACTCGGTATAGCCGGAGTTGATCCAAGGAATGTCGCTGCGATAGGGCGGACGATAAGAACCCCTCACGATGGGGAAGGGGAAGGTCGCGACTTCATAAACGCCGTATCCCAAACGGGCAAAGGTCCGTCCGACGCCGCGAACCAATCCGTAGCTCCAAGCCGCGGAATTTCCCTCGTCGAAGTTCACTGCGAAAATGGAGTCGAGAAGTTCGCTCGAACCAAAGGCGACGTTGGCGAGGCCGCGGCCCAATTTGCGGGTCGGACCGAAGTCCGAGGCGGGCGGTTGCTGGATATCGGCAAAGGCGGTTGTGGCAACCGCAAGGGCGGTAAGGAGGATCACGGCAGCTTTCATAAGAGAAACTC
>JBMOHI010000515.1:0-2182 GCA_049317925.1 Terrimicrobiaceae bacterium | reverse complement strand
CATGTGGCAGCTTGCCAGTTACGATTCGCTTGCCTCGACCAGCGATCTGGCCCGGAAATTGCCTGCCTGGAACGCCGTTTGCGCCCGGCGTCAGACTGCGGGACGCGGACGCTTCGGACGCGCCTTCGTCTCCGACGAAGGCGGGCTCTGGATCTCCGCCGTTCTTCCGGCTGGAAAGGATCCGGCGATGTGGACGGGATTTTCCCTGATGGTGGGAAACCATTTGCTGCGCATGCTCCGGCATCTTGGCCTGCCGGATGCCAGGCTTCGCTGGCCCAATGATGTGATGGCACGCGACAAAAAGCTCGCCGGACTTCTCATCGAACAAGGCGCGCAGGAAACCCTCAATGTGGGCTTGGGTCTAAATGTCCGCAACGCACCGTGGGAACACGATGCTTCGCTCGAACCAACCACCACAAGGCTGGCCGATCTTCTCTCACCACCGCCGGAGCTTTCTGATCTCGCCGTTTGCGTTCTCGACGCTCTGGCGGACGCCCACGAGCACATGCTCACCGGAGGATTTTACGCTGCAGTTGAGGAATTCAACGCCAACCTCGAACCCCGCCAGGTGGAGATCAGCCTCCTCGAAGGCGGCACCGCCCGCGGGCATTTCACCGGACTCGACCCCTCGGGTAATCTGATCATAGTGGATCCCGCCGGAATTCCCCAAACCATCCCCCACCCCCAAGTCGAACGCCTGCGGGAAGTCGCCGCTCCTAAGGTTTGTCGCCCTTAAATGTCACACTGACCAGTTCGCCGAAAACGTAGCCGATAAAAATATCCACCTCCGCCCGCAGCGGGATGCGGTTTTCATCATCGGATAGCCACACTGTGCCATGACGGAACTTTTTGTGGGGTTCGAGTTTATTTTCAGTCTTGGTCAGCTTGACGACTTTCAAAATCTCGAAGTCAATCTTGATGGCGGGCCACGACTTTCCGGCAGCCTTGATCGTTTCGCGGCCTACCACCGTAACCTCCACCAAATAGGGCGCATCCCCGGGGAAGGCGATCACTCCCACTTTGTCCTTATCCGCCAGCGGCTGGCTGCGGATGAAAAACATCGCGGCCACAATGTCGCGGATGGGCTCGACTTTAATCCGCTTCCATTTGGCGGGACCTTTCGGATCCGGCGTCACATCCCGCAGGCGCCAGAGGCCATCCGGCTTGAATACCGCTTCGGTCCGTACGGTTTTGCCCGCATACTTTTCCACCTGGTTGAACGCCACCGACTGGAGCCCGACTTTGCGGATCACGGCGTGATGCGTGGCGTCGATCTTCCAAAGCGAACGCACAAATCCCGACGTTCCGCCCTCGACCTGCATCTGAACCTCATCCCCCGCATCGGTAAATTTGGCCCGGGCCCGGGCCGCCTCGATGTCCGACCATCCGAAGCGGAACTCCCCTTCAAAGGGCCGGACCAACGGAAAGGGTCCGGGATTTTCGGGAGTGAGTTTTTTCCGCCAGGATTCGGCGGAATGCGCCTGGGAAGCCGCCGCCAGAAAAGCGACGACGAAGCCAAGCGGAAGCCTCATGCGGATGGCACCACGGATTCGAGCGATTTTGCCAGGGTCCAACCCTTTTGTCCGGCCGGCGACTGGCAGAAGGCCCACTCGCCGCTGCGCTGCAGGACTCGCAAGGAGGCGCCGGCCGGTAGTTTGGTCACGGTGGCCGATTGATCGGCCGGAGCCGCAAGCAGAGTGACTCCTTCTTCCGCCAGAACCACGGCGGACTGACGTTCATCAACGCGGGGATCCGCCAGAGTGGCGGCCAAAAAAACGAATGCTCCGAAAGCCAGCAGAAAAAGCGAGGCCAGGAAGGGCACGAATTTCCGGCCGGATTTGAAAAGGGCGAAGAGCAGCAGAAACGCCCCCACCCAAGCCACAACACATCCGGCCAAAACCAGAATTTGTAGCGGCGCTTTCTCGGCCACAAATCCGCGCCAGTCCGACTTGGGCCGCGGCACGCCCTGGGATCTCTCGATGTCGGAAAGTGCAATGCGGGCATCGACATTTCGAGGATCAAGGAGGATGGCCCTGCGGAAATTTAAGGCGGCTTGCGGACGCTGCCCATTCTTGAGCTGGGCCGTGGCCAGATTGTAATAAAGCCCCGCGCTCGGACCCGAAGACGCAATGGCGGTTTCATACGCGCGCACGGCCGCGGGAAAATCACCTTTGGCAAACGC
>JBMOHI010000514.1:0-2184 GCA_049317925.1 Terrimicrobiaceae bacterium | reverse complement strand
CAAAAGCAGATCCACCCGCGTGTCGGCGAAGGCGGCGTCGGCTCCCTCCGGCGCGTCGAAAAGAATGTTTCCGACCGGAGTTTCATAGAGGAAGCAATTGGTTTCGAGGGCACCGCCGGTAAAGGTTTTGAACCGATTCATGGGAAAGTGGTCTCACAAAATAAATGATGTGGAAGTTTGATTTTTCGAAACCAGCCTGCAAGTTCTTCACGTTTTCCTATTAATTATGTCTGCGTATTTCAGCCTTCGTCGTGCCGGAACCATCGCTTTCACCGCGCTGATCCTCGCCCCGGCCCTGCTCTTTGGCCGCGGATCCGTGGACCCTGGTCAGGTGGCCATCTCGGTTGCCCGCTGGCTGGAACAAGGCCACTACAGCCGTCAGAAACTGGACCAGGACACTTCGGCCCGGTTTCTCCAGACTTACCTCACCGCTCTGGACTACAATAAACTCTACTTCACCCAGAAGGATGTCGATGAGTTCGAGAAAAAATTCGGCACCACACTGGGCAACAATGTCCTGCGCGGCGAGGTGGAACCGGCCCGGGAAATCTTCGCCCGTTTCAAGCAGCGCATGGAGGACCGCGTCGCCAAAAACAAAAAACTCATCCTCAAGAAATACGCCTTCGACAGCACCCGCACGACCGAGCTGAACCGGCAGGACGCCGCCTGGCCCAAGGACGAGGCGGAAGCTGACGTCATTTGGCAGAACCGCATCGAGGCGGAACTCCTGCGGGAAGAACTGGCCGAACTCAAACTCCGCCCTCCCCAGGAAACCGTCACCCGCCGTTACAACCAGGTCCTTCGCTACGTTAACGAGATGGAGGATGAGGATATCGTCAAAACGTTCCTCAGCGCCCTCGCCCAGACCTACGATCCCCACTCCGAGTATCTCAGCCCGTCCGATTTGGAGAATTTCCAGATCTCCATGAGGCTCTCGCTGGTCGGGGTTGGGGCCGTGCTTTCCTCGGAGGACGGCTACGCCAAGGTCAAGGAAATCGTGCCGGGCGGACCGGCCGATCGCAACGGCCAACTCGCCGTGAACGACCGCATCGCGGCCGTGGCCCAGGGTGACGGCGAGTTCGAGGATGTCGTGGACATGAAACTCGACAAAGTTGTGGAAAAAATCCGCGGCAAAAAGAACACCACCGTCCGGCTTCTCGTCATTCCAGGTGATGCCACCGATCCCTCCAAGCGCGAGGTCGTCGAAATCCATCGCGATGAAGTGAAGCTCAAGGATCAGCAGGCCAAGGCGGAAGTCCTGGATTTTGGGAAGGGTGAGGACGCGACCCGCATCGGTTGGATCACGCTCCCGTCTTTCTACGCGAACATGGATAACAAGGGGCTGCTCAAGGACGGCTCCGAAGATAAGAGCACGACCAAAGATGTTTCCGCCTTGCTCGCCCGACTCAAGAGCGAAGGTATCCAGGGCCTCGTCATTGATCTGCGCCGGGATGGGGGAGGTTCCCTCGAGGAGGCCATCAATCTCACCGGGCTCTTCATCCCCAAAGGCCCGGTCGTTCAGGCGAAGGATGCCAATGGAAAAATCACCGTCTCGCAGGATACCAATCCCGGCGTGGCCTACACCGGACCCCTCATCGTTCTGGTCAACCGCCTCAGCGCCTCGGCCAGCGAGATTTTTGCCGCCGCACTTCAAGACTACGGTCGCGCCGTCATCGTGGGCGATGAAAGGACGTTCGGTAAAGGTACGGTGCAGACCGTCCTCGACCTGGGTCGCCTCATGCCGCCGTTCAGTCTGGGCTCGGCCGACGCCGGAGCGTTGAAGCTCACGATCCAGAAGTTCTATCGCGTGCGCGGTGGGTCCACCCAACTCAACGGCGTCGAATCCGACATCATCCTGCCCTCCCTAACCGACAACTCCGAAATCGGCGAGGGCTCGCTGAAACACCGCATGGCCTACGATGAGGTGGCCCCGGTGAAAATTGTCGACTCCATGGCCGCCACGCCTTTGTTTCTCAATGAACTCAAAGCCCGCTCGGCCCAACGGCTCGGGGCCGACCCCGAATTCCTCTACATCACGGAGGACATGCGCCGGTTGAAGGAGCGTCTGGCGGAAAACAGCATCTCTCTCAACGAAAAACAACGCCGCAACGAACTGGCCGAGGACAAGCTGCGGAAGGAAAAACGTGAGCAGGATCGCCAGGCCCGCGGTCCGGCCCTCGGCGC
>JBMOHI010000513.1:0-2189 GCA_049317925.1 Terrimicrobiaceae bacterium | reverse complement strand
GCCTTTGAGGCAGGGTATCACCTGTTGGATTTCCATAGCCCCTATCTGGATTATCTCTGCAAGCAGATCCGCGAAGCCGTGAGGCTTTTTCCCGATTGCGACGGGATCTTCCTCGACATCATTTTGCAAAACCAATCCTGCGGACGCTGGAGCCTGGAGTTCATGAAAGCCCACGGGCTCGATCCGGAGCGCGAGGAGGACCGCAAGGAGTCCTCCCGGCTTGCGGTGGAGAAGTATTATCAGCGCACCACCGAGGCGGCCAAATCGCTGCGTGCCGACATGCCCGTCTTCCACAACTCGGGCCACATCCCGCGCGGACGGCGCGACATTCTGTCCTACTTTAGTCATCTGGAATTGGAGTCCCTGCCGACGGGGGGCTGGGGTTACGACCATTTCCCCATGTCGGCGAAATACGCCTACAACCTGCCTTTCGAGTTTCTCGGAATGACCGGGAAGTTCCACACGACCTGGGGCGAGTTCGGCGGTTACAAGCACCCGAACGCCCTGCGTTATGAATGTGCGGCCATGCTGGCTTTCGGTGCGAAATGTAGTGTGGGCGACCAACTCCACCCGAATGGCGAACTTGATCCTTCGACTTATGAAATCATCGGTGAAGCCTACCGCGAAGTCGCCGCAAAGGAACCTTGGTGCCGCGACGCGAAGCAGGTCTTCGATCTGGCGGTTTTGTCGAGTGAGGCGGAAAGCGTTACGCACCGGGAATCCCTCTCCGACGAGGGGGCGAGCCGCGTTCTGCTGGAGAGCCATTTCCTCTTTGGCCTCGTGGACCGCACGATGGACTTTAGGCACTACAAAGCCCTTGTCCTCCCCGATGACATCCGGATCGATGTGGAACTTAAGGCCAAGTTGGATGCCTATCTTGCCCAAGGCGGCAAGCTGATCCTCTCCGGCGAGAGCGGACTTTGGAAGGACCGCGCGGAATTCGCCTTTGATCTCGGAGCTGACTATGAAGGGTTGAGCCCCTATCATCCGCCGGAGAAGGAAATCAACCGCGGCCACGATTACGTCCTGCCATTGCAGGAGTTCCGAGCGTCCTTCGTGAACATGCCTCAGGTGATGTATGAGAGCTCCCACCGCATCCGTGCGACAAAAGGAGAATCGCTGGGAGAGATCTACGACCCGTTTTTCAACCGCACCTGGGAACACTTCTGCAGCCACCAGCACACCCCGAACCAACCGGAGCCTTCCGGTTTCGACTGCGGCGTGCGGCACGGGAATATCCTCTATTTTGCCCACCCCGTCTTCCGTCACTATCGAACCTACGGAGCGGTGGCCAATCGCGAGTTCATCGTGCGTGCCATCCGGGCCTTCCTCGGTGAAGCCCTCACGCTCTCTACCAACCTGCCTTCGACCGGGCGCGTCGCTCTGACCACGCAGGCGGATGAAATGCGCCTGGTGCTGCACGTGCTCTACGCTCCAACAATCCTAAGGGGTGGCGACATCAGACTTCTCGGAGGCAAGGGCATCGAGGTCATTGAGGATTTACCCGCATTGCACGGCGCGGCGATCACGCTTCGACCGCCAACTCCTGCCGTTTCAGCCAGCCTTGTTCCTCAGGGAATCCCTGTCCCGATCGTGGCCAATGGCGACAGGGTCACCCTGCGTTTGCCCCATTTTTCTTGCCATCAGATGGTCGAAATCAGCTCGCGGTGATCACGAAGCCCGTAAACAACTGCTCGCTCGGTGGACGGACCCGAATGACTTCCGACACGGCGAAACCGAGGTCGAGATCTTACTCGATACCGGTCAGCCTCAACCCTGCCTCGACCTCCTGGAAAGCCGCGACTGGAGCCGTCATCATTGCCGCCATCGTCGCACGAAACTCAGGGTCGCCGCACGCGTGGCACTCGGTCTTCCCGCCGACACCGTGCCCGCTTCCCTCTGAGAGGACCCCTATGTGGTCGGCCGCTAAAAATACACTCAAAAGCTCCTGCCAAGAACTTCCGCGAATAGCGAGGTGAAGTGAACGTCGGCAACCCGCGCGGGCTTTCTGCGCTCCACTGGCAAATCCCCCCGCAGGCCTCGAAGTTCGCTGTTTCCCAGGAGCGGAGGGCTTCGCATCAGACAATCCGCCCTGTTCGCTCGGAACTCAGTTGTGTTCCGAAAAAGCTAACAGCAGTGAGTTCCGAGGGAAGTGAGGTCAGCAAAAAGTGAACAGCGGTTAGCTTTTT
>JBMOHI010000512.1:0-2196 GCA_049317925.1 Terrimicrobiaceae bacterium | reverse complement strand
CCCATGCTCGGCTATCTGCACTGGTCCATCACCGATAATTACGAGTGGGGTTCCTACACCCCGCGTTTCGGACTCTTCAGTGTGGACTACGCCAACAACGCCGCCCGCTCCGCCACCGACCACCTCGGCGACAATCCCTCCGAAACTTACGCCCGTCTCATTAATGAGATCCAAGACAAAAACCACTAAACGACACTAATTGACACTGATCGTTTGATACTTATTAGTGCAAATCAGTGAGTATTAGTGGTTGGATCTCCTGCCTTCACACAAAGATCTCAGAAGCCCACACATAAGGCGTGAATCGCAGCATGCCCTCCCCGCCCATCACTGCGAACTAGTCGCCCGCGGTTTCGACCGCTTCGCGTTTCGCGCGATAAAAAACCGCAGTGTAACCCACCTGCTGCACGAGCAGGCTGCCGCTTTGCTCTGCCAACTGCTTGGAAAGCGCCTTGCGCTCGTCCTTGTGCCCCTCGAAACGCAGTTTCATCAATCCAGCGCGGTTCAACTCTTGTTCGAAAACGACCAGGAACTCCGGCGTGATCCCCGCCTTGCCCAGGCGCACCGCGGGCTTGAGCAATTGGGCGCGCACTTTCAACTCGCGTAATTTGGGTTCGGCCTCGGACATGTCAGCGTTAGTGTGCCGCGTTCCCGTCCGGCGAAAAGCCATTTCCGTTCCGACCACCGACTCACGTCGGCGGCTACGTCGCCGCGCTCGTGAGAACGCGGCTGGGGCCTACCGGTCCGCTCCGAAGACCCGCTGTGCCACGACGATCCCCACCGCCATGGTTGCGACGAAAACCAGCGCCTCAACGCTGGCCCGGCCCAGATCGGCCAGGGCCGGTCCGGGACAGAACCCTCCCAGCCCCCAACCCACGCCGAAGATCACCGCGCCCGCCACGAGTTTTCCGGATATCGGGCCACGGGAAGGAGCCGGCAGCGAAAAGCGTTTTCTGAGCAAAAAATATCCGCTGCTGAAAACCAGCAACGCCCCACCCATCACGAAGGCCAGGGTCGGATCCCACGCCCCGAACAAATCGAGAAATCCGACGACCCGCGTCGGATCGGTCATTCCGGAAACCGCCAGCCCCACGCCGAATAGGATTCCCGCCAACAAGACTAGTGCGCGTGATTTCATAGCAGCAGGCGGAACACCGCCACTGTGACAAACCCGGCCGCCATGAAAATCAATGTCGCCACAATCGAATCGCGCGCGCCCATCCCCATCCCGCAAACCCCGTGTCCGCTGGTGCAACCGCCGCCCAGCCGTGTCCCGAATCCGACCAGCAGACCCGCCACCGCGAAAATCACGAGCGAACGTCCCGCCGGAATGCGGAAGATCGCCGCGTGTTCGCTGAACTGAAACGCCGCCGCCGCCCCCGCAATCAATCCGACCAGAAAAATCACCCGCCACAGCGAGTCGCCAGCCTTCGGCCGGAACAGGCGGCCGAACACTCCGGAAATGCCAGGAATTTTCCCGGAGGCGATCAAGCCGAGCAGACTCGCCAGCCCAATGAGGCAGCCGCCCAGAAAACCATAGAAGAATGATGGGACCACGAGGGGGATCCTCTCTTTCCCTCTGACTCGCGGCAATACGGATCTGCACGGCGATCTGCGGGAGAGACCGGAACTGGTCGGTCGTCCGCGGCCAAAAATCTTGCCTCGGGGCGCGATGAAATTTACCCTCCGTTTATGAAAACGTCCCACCAAAACCCCCTGACTCCGCGGCAGAACTCTTTCCGCACATTCGGAACCGGGCGCCGGTTTCTGGCCGCATGCGCGATTGTCCTGCTCTGCGGCAGCGGCCTGCAGGCCAAGACTCCGCAGTGGGAATACCGCGTGGTGAGTTCCGCGACCAACAACCGCACGCTGGAAACCTTGTTGAACACCAACGGAGCCCAGGGTTGGGAGTTGGTGCAGGTGGACCGGGGCGTCGTCATTTTCAAGCGCCTGAAGAAGTAGTTCGGGGCAAACCCCGGACGCCTCCGCGCCCTGCCATGCCTGACGAGATCGAGCGGAAGTTTCTCGTGGTGGGCGACGGCTGGCAGGCGGGCGCAGTGGGAACCCGCTACGTGCAGGGTTATCTTTCCCGCGATCCGGAGCGGACCGTGCGGGTGCGGCTCGTGGGGGACAAGGCATTCCTCACCATCAAGGGGATTTCGCGCGGGATTTCGCGTCCGGAGTTTGAATATGCCA
>JBMOHI010000511.1:0-2196 GCA_049317925.1 Terrimicrobiaceae bacterium | reverse complement strand
ACTCCCAGCCTGCGCGAGGCCGATCGCGAGCACACACACCATGGACGCTCCGATTCACCTGCGAAAAATCGCCTTTCTGGCCGACTACGCGCCACGCCAATGCGGCATCGCCACCTTTGCCTCGAGCCTGCGCAATGCCGTCGCCGGACAATACCCCGACCTGCAATTTCCGGTCATTGCGGTCAACGACATCCCCGAAGGCTATAACTATCCTCCCGAAGTCCGTTTCGAGATTCCCGAGCAGGAACTCAAAGCCTACCGCCGCGCCGCCGATTTTTTGAATCTGGCCAACGCGGACGTGCTGTGCGTGCAGCACGAATTCGGCATCTACGGCGGACCAAACGGCAGCCATCTTCTGTCGCTTCTCCGCAATGTGCGCGTGCCCATCGTCACCACGCTCCACACCATCCTGCGCGATCCGACCCCGGAACAAAAACGCATCCTCCAGGAAGTCATCCGCCTCTCCTCCCGCGTCGTCACCATGGCGGAAAAGGGTGTGGAATTTCTGGGCGAAATCTACGGCGCACCCGCGGAAAAAATCGCCCTCATTCCGCACGGCATCCCCGACGTTCCGTTCGTGGACCCCAATTACTACAAGGACAAATTCGGCGTGGAAGGCCGGCAATTGCTGCTCACCTTCGGACTGCTCTCGCCCAACAAAGGCATCGAGTATGTGCTCAACGCCCTGCCCGCCATCGTCGAGGAATTTCCCAACCTCGTGTACATCGTTCTCGGCGCGACCCACCCGAACCTCGTGCGCGACCAGGGCGAGACCTACCGGCTCAGCCTGGAACGCCTGGCCAAAAAGAACGGCATGGACAAAAACGTCATGTTCTTCAACCGCTTTGTGAACGCGGCGGAGTTGGTGGAGTTCCTCGGCGCAGCCGACATCTACGTCACGCCCTACCTCAACGAAAAGCAAATCACCAGCGGCACCCTGGCCTACAGCTTTGGTTCGGGCAAAGCCGTTGTCTCGACTCCGTACTGGCACGCGGCGGAGTTGCTGGCCGGCGGACGCGGCGCACTCGTGCCCTTCGGGGATTCGGACGCGATTGCGACGGCGATCCGCGAATTGCTGCGCAATGAAAATGCGCGTCACGCCATGCGCAAGAACGCCTATCTGATCGGGCGCGAGATGATCTGGTCCAGCGTGGCCCACCAATACATCCACTGCTTCGATCAGGCCCGCCACGACCACGCCTCCGCCGGGGCCATCAATTACACCCCGCCCACGCTCGACCGTCAGCAAACCGGCCTGCCCGTCTGGCGTTTCGATCACCTGCTCGCCTTCACCGACGACACCGGTATCTTCCAACACGCCGTCTACACGCTGCCCGACTACAAGCATGGGTATTGCACGGATGACAACGCACGGGCCTTGATCCTGATGACCCTGCTGGAGGAAATGTCCGTGCCCCTGCCCCGTCGTCAACAACTGGCCGGATGCTACGCCGCGTTTCTCCAACATGCCTTCAACCCGGATGCCGGCCGCTTCCGCAACTTCATGTCCTTCGAGCGGCATTGGGTGGAGGATTTCGGTTCCGAGGACAGCCACGCCCGCGCGCTCTGGGCCCTCGGCACCTGTGTGGGCCGGTCGCAACGTCCCAGCTTGCGCGGTTGGGCGGCGGAGCTTTTTGAAAGCGCCCTGCCGGTGGTGGAAAGCTTCACCTCGCCGCGCGCCTGGGCTTTCACCGTCATCGGACTCCATGAATACCTGCGTACGCTGAGTGGCGACCGCCTGGCCGGACAACTTCGCGAGGAACTCTCCAATCGTCTGGTCTCGCTTTTTGAAGTCGTCGCGGATGACCATTGGCATTGGTTCGAGGACACCGTGACCTACGACAACCCGAAGATTCCACAGGCCCTCATCATGACCGGCCGCTGGACCAACCAGCCTGCCATGCTGGACATCGGACTGAAAACCCTGCGCTGGCTGGCCGAAAACCAGACCGCCCCGGCCGGCCACTTCCGTCCCATCGGATCGAACGGATTCTGGCAGCGCGGCCACGAGCCCGCCTCCTTCGACCAACAGCCCATCGAGGCGCATGCCATGGTCTGCGCCTGCGTCGAGGCCCATGCCGCCACCGGCGACGGCTACTGGCTGGCCCAGGCGGGCAAGGCCTTCGAATGGTTCCACGGCGGCAACGACCTCGGGCTCTCGCTCTACGACGCGCATTCCGGCGGCTGCCGCGACGG
>JBMOHI010000510.1:0-2197 GCA_049317925.1 Terrimicrobiaceae bacterium | reverse complement strand
GGAGGCTGCTGGCCGAATACCCATCGATTCCCCTCGACTCGCTCTCCCTTCCAAACTCCCGCAGCCTTGCCCTGGAAAATCTCAAAGCGGAAACCGCCATTTTGCGCGCCGCGCTAAAGGACCTCCTTGCGACCTGGAGCGCCAGTCCTGCCGATAACTTCCGTAACCAAGTCTTCCTTGCCGATTCCTCCGGTGCCGTCGGGAGGATTTTTCAAGGACTACTCACCGTAACCGATCTGATGATCCTGGAAGAGCCTTCCTCTTCTGATCGCGACCGTTTTGTCTCCCGGCTCGAAGGCATTAAAGGCATCTACGAAGGTTCCTACACACCGCAGAAATCCGCCCGGATTTCCGGCCCCGGCTTGGTCACAGTCATTGAGCAATCCGACCCTGCCATCGCTCAAAGCCTCACGGAAACGCTGGACGATCTGCTGGAAAATTGGAAAAGCGAACCGACTGGGAACGACGAATCCGCCGCACTCCTTTCGCTCAAAACAAAACTCCTCGACGCGGCCGGGATCCTTGGATTTTCCACGCAGACCCCTGCGGAAGTGACTCCCTGACTCTACGCCCAGCCCGGAGCGTGTGGCGGGCGGTGATCGGACACGGGATTTGTTTTGCCTTTTTTCCTCACCGAGAGCTACGGTCCTCGCCGGTCGAGCCGCTTTCAAATTCAACCGGAAAAACCTCACGCATGAGCTGGTATTACGCATCGAAGGACAAGACGCAGATGGGCCCGGTGGACGATGCCACCCTCGAAGGATTGCTTCGCTCCGGGGAGATTTCCGCGGAGACCCTGGTCTGGAAACAAGGCATGGCGGGATGGTTGCCGTACGCAACAGCCACAGGTCAGTCCATCGCGCCAGGGACCATTGCAACACAATGCGCCGAATGCGGGCAAACGTTCCCGCCCGAGCAACTGATCACCCTGGCGGGCCGCTCCATTTGCGCGGCCTGCAAACCGGTGGCGGTCCAGAAATTCCAGGAAGGGGTGGTCGGGTTCGGTCAGACGGCCGACCCCGAAGAACTCTGGCGCCAGGTGCAGCAGCGCGGGATCAATTTCACCGTTGGCTCGATCCTTTCGCGCTCATGGAAACTTGTCACCGGCAACTTCTGGCCCTGCGTGGGAGTAACGCTCCTCTGTTATCTCATTCTGATGGGATCAGGACAGATTCCGATCCTCGGACTGGTCGCGGCGTTTCTGGTTCAGCCGCAAATCATCGCAGGACTTTATTGGTATTTCCTCAAACAATTCCGCGGGCAGGAAGCGACGCTGAACGATTCCTTTGAGGGTTTCCGCCGCGGGTTCGGCCAGCAGGCCCTCTACATGTTGATTGTGTTTGGAGTCATCCTGGCCTGCATTTTACCCCTCGCCCTTGGCGCGGCTCTCGCTATCCCGTTAATGAAGGGCGACAACTCTCAGTGGGGGATCATTGTATTGGGCGTGATCGGCTTGGTTTTCGCGCTGGCCATCGCCTATTACACACTCTCGTGGGTCTTCGCTCCGATCCTCATTCTGGACAAGGGCCTGAAGGCGACCGCCGCGATGAAACTCAGCCGCCGCGTGATCGGTCTGCGGTTTTGGAAAATTGTCGGATTGTTCTTTGTCATCGGCCTGTTGTGCTTCGCCAGTCTGTTGGTGTTCGTTGTCGGCATTGTGGTTATGCTTCCGGTGGCTTTTGCCATGATCAGTCTGCTGTACGAGGACATCTTCGGGCGGAACGGCGCACAGGCAGCGTCCTGATGGGAACGTGACCGCGCCCGCCCCGCTGTCGTGCCCCAAATGTCG
Organism: Terrimicrobiaceae bacterium; assembly: GCA_049317925.1. Taxonomy (GTDB): domain Bacteria; phylum Verrucomicrobiota; class Verrucomicrobiia; order Chthoniobacterales; family Terrimicrobiaceae; genus CAMASH01. The sequence goes on along the minus strand of JBMOHI010000510.1, from coordinate 408 downwards.
TGCTGATCTGCCTGCGGACCTTTCGCCGCCTGGCGTCCCGGCCCCCTGCCCATCCTGCCGGCGTCCGGTCGAAGGACTGATCTTTCCCGCTTACCGGCGTCCGCCCGTCACTGGCAAAGCCGCCGAAGCCATCGTCGCGGCAGAGGACGCGGGGTGTTTCTATCATTCGCAAAGCCGCGCCACGGTGCCCTGTGACCAATGCGGACGTTTTCTTTGTGCGCTCTGCGACCTGGAAATCGGCGGACGCCATCTTTGTCCGGGCTGCGTGAATGCGGGGCGGAAAAAGAAACAGCTGAGTCAGCTTGATGATGGCCGCGTGCTCTACGGCCGGCTCGCGCTGATGGTGGCGTTGCTGCCCCTGCTCTTTTGGCCGCTGACCGTGGTGACCGGCCCGGCCGCGGTTTTTCT
>JBMOHI010000509.1:0-2198 GCA_049317925.1 Terrimicrobiaceae bacterium | reverse complement strand
TAATCAGGCGCGGATTGCGCTGTTACAAAGTGTTACTCTCCGCCGAAGTGGACGCAATAGATGTCTTTCGAAAAGTAATGCACTTGTTGCACAGGCGAGAGGGGAACGATTTCGAATCCCTACCAATACAATGTGAAGCCCGCGCGGGTGTAGCGCTCCGCCATGTTTTCGATGCTTCTCCATTGGACGTTGCCGTCGGCAAAAAGAATGTTTCCCCCGCGAGGTTTTTTGGGGGAGTGATTCCAAAATGGCGCAGGCCCTGTCGGGTTGGCACAGATATCCATGGCGAGCATGTTGATCGACCCGGAGGTGGTCCTTTGCGCAAATGCCTCCGAGAGGGCCGTCAAGACGAGGCCGTCAGCGGTCGCCGTAGCACCTCCGAAATAGCAGTAGCCGATAAAGCCCCTGCCCTCGTTCCAAGCGGTGACGGTGTCCGGGAAGCCGAGACCTTCCGGCGGCCAAGACGGGCAGTAAAAAATCTTTGGATCTGAGGCATAGCCACCTTCTGCGAGTGCGCCGGGGCCTGTCAGTTGACCGGTGACATTATCAAGGAACCCGCCGAAGGGCCAATTTCCGAGGGGAATCCCCGGGAAGGCTCCATTGTGGTCCCCGGCGTAGAGTTGGGAGGCCGCCGCGATCTGCCGAAGATTGTTCACGCACTTGGCAGCTTGGGCTCGCTCAGTGGCTCCCTTGACGGCAGGAAAGAGCAGGGCCGCAAGAATGCCAACAATGGCAATCACCACGAGCACCTCAACAAGCGTGAAGCCGCAGCGCCAGCCTTCCCCTCGCAGAGCCGGCCTGGGTGAGCATAATTCTGTTTTCATGAAACTGGAACAACACCGGGACTACACACTGGCGAGACTCGATACGGGTCGCTTAATACTCTGGGTTTTCCTGGGCGATTCTTTTTTGCCATGATTCAGGATTGTGGCTTTGGCCGTTTCAGGAAGACGAACATCCACCGTGCAGCCAGCCGGGGCGTTAAGGACAAAGTGGTGAGTTGCCCAGTCGATCTCGACCTCACACGGTCCTTGGGGAGTCATTGTGGTTCCCTTCACCTGCTGCCAACCGACGTTCACCGGACTCCAGATGAGATGGCTGCCGCCGGGGTTGGCCAGTCGCACTCCGAGGACGGTGTCGTGCAGCCAGACCAGAGGCACGGCGGCCCAGCCGTGGGAGCCCGTGGGATCTTCGGGCTGACCGCTCCCGGGAATAAAGTATTCCGGCAATGGACCGTCCGGCAAATAGGGGCGGTAACGTTCCAGGAAGTGTGCTCCGGCGATTTCTCCCATTCCGTGATCGCTCAGGGCGCGGAGAGCGCGATAGGCATAGGTCGGATTGTTCCAACGCCCCATCCCGGCAGGCGGGGAGCCATCATTGCCAAGAAAGGCAGATTCAAGCACTCTGCGGGGGATCCCGGGTTCCACAACATCGTGAAATACCGCCGACACGCCGGCGGCCTGCCCGAAGCCCTTGACGCCATCAATGGGTGACCAGACTTCCCCGACCCAGCCGCTTGTCGCTTCCGCAATAGAGAGAAAACGTCGGTAACCTTGACGCACCCGTGTAGCGCGGGCCTGCCATTCCTCTGCCTGAGTGGTCTCTCCGATAGCGTGGGCAAGGGCCGTTGCGTGGTTCAGAAATCCGTAATACCACGCGTTGGGAATACTCTCAATCTCACCGTCGTTCAGATTCGCCCGCAGCGCACAACGGATATCCGTCAGGCAGGTGCGGTCTACAAGCAGACCTTCGTGATTGCTTTGCGAATGGGCCAACTCAAGGAAGCGCACGAGATTGGAAAAATAGCGACGGACGCGTGACGTTTCTCCCGTCCACATCCAATCATCGTAAAGCATCCCGATCCAGACGATGCCCCAGTCGAGGGATTGCATGCCCGCGTCGCCGTAGTCTTCCGGCGGAAAAACCCGGAACCGTCCACTCGGCACCTGCTGCTCGACGGTATGGCGCAGTGTCACCTGCCGAAGCGCCGTATCGCCGAACCATTGGGCGGAGAGTTGCGCGCGAAATTGGATGTCCTCCAGCCACTGCGCGTCTTCACGACCGGGGGTGTCCACATAGACATCGGACATCGTCACTTTGGCGTGGTCGAGACACAGTTCGACAAGCGGAGAAACTTCCTGCGAACTCGCCTCAAAGCTTCCCACCTCAGGTGCCGGATGCTGGCTGGTCATGATCGA
>JBMOHI010000508.1:0-2201 GCA_049317925.1 Terrimicrobiaceae bacterium | reverse complement strand
GGGTTCCGGGGTTCGCTCCGGGTTTAGAACCACCCCTTATTCAAAGAGCACCCAGGGAGCCTTGGAGAACTTCGCCCGCGCTTGATCGCGAGCGCGGAGATTTCGGGCAAATCCCCAATACACCGGCTTCCATTTTCCCGCCGTTTTCTTCCTCTTGAGCAGCGCGAAAAAGTCCCTTCCGAGATCGGTGGCGACCTTCTCGTTTGGCGGCGTTTTGCCACTGGCTGTCGTCACTCTACCTTGAAATCGCGCCCAGTTCCTCTGGACCATCACCTGACCGGTGAAAACGACCGGCTGCCCGGCATGTTTGGTCACCGGACCGCGCAGGGCATCCACGATGGCTTTGCGTTCCGGCGTGCCGGCCTTGGGCTCGGTCACGGTGACCTGTTGCAGTGATTTCTTGAAACGGACCTTGGCGGGGTCCTTGAGTTTCCAGTGACCTTTTTTGCTCTCGACCAATTTCCCCCGGCCCGGAAAAAGTTTCGGTCCGTCGAGTTTGAAGATGACTTCCTCGGACTGCGAAGCCCCCTCGACGAGGAACGTATGCACCGCGCGGATAATGCCGTGCTCGCCGAGCGTGCCAATGAGGATGCCGCGGGATCCGTGGATCTCACCGGTGGGCGCCCAGATTTGCGATCCATAAACCTGATTGCCTTCGATTTGAAGCGCGATCCGCGTTGAATCGCGGGCCGTTTCTCTTGCAAAAAACAAATTCTGAGTCTCCGCCGCGCCGGCCAGACCGGCAGACAGCAAAATGAGATAAAAGATGGCTTTCATGAAAGGGTTCAGGACGTTGGCGGCAGCACCGAAACGACAATGGCAAGAAGAGCGTAAAGTTCCAGAAAAAGACCGGCCAAAAACAAGATTCCGAAGCCCCAGAGCAGCATCTTGCGCCGGCGGCGCCAGAAGAAGGCCAACCCGGCCGGAATTCCGGCCGCGCCGGCCAGAATCACGCCGGCTTGCAGAAAGGGACCCCAGCCGAAAATCTCCGGCTGGCCTGGCCCGGTGACGGATGTTCCGGGCAGGAGAATCGACCGTGCGATCCGGAGGAGAATGTCCATCACCATGCCGCCGGCGAAGAAGAGGTAAAACAGCGCGACATGAACCGCCACCCAGCCCGCGATAAAAACGAGGCCGGAGGCCAGCAGCCACTTGTCGCGGGCCGGTTTGTTTTCCCGCGTTGGGGCGGAGTCCTGCAACGGGATCAGCGGACCTTGATCGACTTCAGCACGGCTTCCATCGCCTCGGCATGCTTGTCCATCGCGCGCAGCGGATTCTGGACCAGCAGAATGAGCGACTTGTCCCCGCTTTTGCGGTCATAACTGACCAGGTTCACGCTGTATTTCTCGGTGCCTTCGCCATCGGAAGCCGCGGCGTGTTGGAAAACGGCAACGAGGCCGAGCGCCTCGTCCTTGTTCACCTCAGGATCGCCACCCTTATTCCAGACGATCTCCTTAAAACGCTCTCCGACCTTCTTCTTCAAGGTCTCCTCCGCATCGGCCAGGTCGGCCTTGTCCACCATGATCACATTCATGGCCACCAGCTTGTCGGGTGACTCCACATAGACTCCTTCGTCGGTGTCCTTCACTTTCCATGCGGCGGGAAAATCGATGGCGAAGTCGGGCTTCTTGGCGTCCGGATAAGAGAAAGTCTGCACGTCATCCGACGCAGCCGCCGCTTCCGCCGTGGCCGCTGATCCGGCGGCGCTGAGGGAATCGACAATGGCCCCGCAGGCGGCGCCGTATTTCTCCGCGTTTTCCTTCGAGGCGATGAGAGAGAACAGGATGGGATTCTCCGCGTCCGGATGCTTGAGCAGCGCGAGGTTGAGATGGGCGCGTCCGCTGTCGTCCTCGCCTTCGCCACCGATCAGCGTGACGATCAGGCCGTTGGCCTTGGCAGGCTCGCTTTCCGTCAGCTTCAGATTCTTGAAATCTTCCACCGTGCTCTTGGCCTCCTTGACCGCAGCCTCGTCGTCATCACTTGCCGCGGCCAGCGTTGAGACTTCGATGATCACGTCGCCGCCATCGGGAGAGACCACAAAAAGGCTGCCGTGTTTCACCTGCGTCTTCCAATCATCGGGCACGCTGAAGGCGACGAGCGGGTTCTTCTCAGGGTAGACGAGGGATTGTTCCGCCTGAACGACGGAGACGAAGCTCGCGAGGGTGAGGGCAAAAAGGAGCGGTGATTTCATGGTTTGGAGT
>JBMOHI010000507.1:0-2209 GCA_049317925.1 Terrimicrobiaceae bacterium | reverse complement strand
CCAACAATCCGGTGTATTCCCTTCTTGCGACGCCTGCGACGTTTGCACCGTTTTTCCTGCGCATGGCGTTGAGCGCGGTGTTTTTCTATCACGGCTCGCAAAAGGCCTTCGGGTGGTTCGGCGGCGACGGCTGGCAGGAGACCATGGCCCTGTGGACCCGCGCGGTGAATCTGCCGTACGTCGTGGTGGCCCTGCTTGTGGTCGTGGAACTGGCGGTGGTGGCGGGACTGTTTTTCGGCTTCCTGACGCGGCTGGCCGGACTCGGGGTTTTCGTGATCATGGCCGGCGCGATGTTTTACATTCACGGAGGCACGACGTTTGAGGCCGTGGAATATCCGCTCGTGCTGATGGCGGCGGCGATTGCGCTGGTCTTCATCGGCGGCGGTCATCTTTCGATCGACCGCGCGATCAGTTCGAAGCTGCTGCCCTACGTCGGATAAGTGCGGACGGGTCTTCCGAACGGCCGCTCAAGGAAAAACCGGTAAAGGCAAAGCCTCGAATCCCGGCCGGGCAAAAAGGTATCCCTGCTGAACAGGAATGCCCTCGTCAAGCAACCGGAGGGACTCATCCACAGTTTCGACCCCCTCGGCAACAATGAGGATCTGCAACTCATTACAAACCGAAGCGAAACCCCGGACAATCGATTGACGGACGCGGTCCCCGTCGATGCCCTTGATGAGATTCATGTCCAGCTTCACGATGTCGGGCTGGATCTCCGAAAGGAGGCTCAGCCCGGAATACCCTTTGCCGAAGTCGTCCAGCGCGGTCAGGAAACCCAGCGCCGCATATTGCGCGAACATGTCCTGCACACGTTTGATGTCCTGGATCATCTCGCCCTCCACGATCTCAAATGTGATCGACGTGCAGGGAACTCCGCAGGCCTCCGCGGTGTCGAGGGTCATCTGGATATGCGCAGGGGTGGGAAAAACCGCATTGGGGAGAAAATTGATATGCAGCCGCGAGGTGAGGCCGAGATGAGAGGCATTCCGGATGGCCGTCACGCGGCAGGCCTGGTCGAAGCCGTATTTGTTGGCCTCGTTGACCAGGGCCAGAATGGACGGGGCCGGTTCCCCGCGCACCCCACGCACGAGGGCTTCATAACCATAGACGGTATGCTCCACCGCGTTGACGATCGGCTGAAAAGCCATCGAGATGGGATAGGGGAACAAAGACAGATCAGAATCTGAATCGCTCCGACCACCATCCCCAATGAAGCCAAACATATCGCCTGAGTATGAACGGAACGCCCGCTCTGGGCAAGATCGATCTCCGGGAGAACGAGGGTATCGCGGCAAGATCCCCGATCAAATCCTTGCCAACAAAATCACGCCCACTAGCTTGCCAAAGATTTCACCGGGGAAACCCGCCGCACCATGACTCATCCGAACGCCCTCGAAGCCGCCCGCTCCACCTACAGTCCGAAACATCCCGCCTCGCTGCACGAGCATGCCGCGGCATTGCGCTCCGATCCCCCGCGCGCCACGAGCGAAGATGTGCGGGAGCGTTTTCCCCACACGTTCGATCTTCCATCCGTGACGTTCACGGACAAAAACACCCCGGGCGAATCCCGACCCATCCGCTCCGGCGTGATCCTGTCCGGCGGACCCGCGCCCGGAGGACACAATGTCATTGCCGGGCTTTTCGACGGACTGAAGCGCATCCATCCCGGCAGCAGCCTTTTCGGATTTCTCAATGGCCCGGCCGGCCTGCTGAAAGATTCCGGGATCGAAATTGATGGCCATACGGTGGACCGGTATCGCAACACCGGCGGTTTTGACCTCATCGGTTCAGGCCGGACGAAACTTGAGTCCGAGGCGGATTACCGCAAAGCGCTGGAAACCGCCCGGACCCGCGAACTCACCGGACTCGTCGTGATCGGCGGCGACGATTCCAACACCAATGCCTGTATGCTGGCGGAGTTTGCCCGCAAGGAAGGCTCGCCCCTTCAGGTGATCGGCGTCCCCAAAACGATCGACGGCGACATGAAAGGCGGCAGCATCGAGACCAGCTTCGGGTTCGACACCGCGTGCAAGGTTTACGCGGAGTTGATCGGCAACATTAACCGCGATGCGCTCTCCGTGCGGAAGTACTGGCATTTCATCAAACTGATGGGCCGTTCCGCATCGCATATCGCGCTGGAGTGCGCCCTGCAAACCCGGCCCACCATCACCCTCATTTCCGAGGAGGTCGCGGCCCGTTCGCTCCGGCT
>JBMOHI010000506.1:0-2214 GCA_049317925.1 Terrimicrobiaceae bacterium | reverse complement strand
TGGCCGTGCCGATGACCACATACAGCCCGACCAGAGTCAGAATGAGAATGGTGGCGGCCTTGCCCGACGAACTGCCCTGCGCGTCCTCCTTCGTCTCCTCGCTCATGGTCAGAATCGTATCCCACCCCCAATAGGCAAAGATGGAAACTGCGATGCCGGCGGAGAAGGCGGAGAACGAAGAGACGGCAAACGGGTTGAACCAGCTCGAACGGATCGGAATCGAATCAGGATTACTGCCATTGTTGGCAGCCATGAACGCGGCCACGATGAACCAGACCAGTCCGAGCACCTGGATGGCCACCATGACGTATTGGAAGCCCTTGGTGGATTGCATGCCCCGGTAGGAGATCCAGGTGGCGATGGCGAGGAACACGATCACCACCGCGATATTGATGAAAGGGTTGTTGCCCAGTTCCACGATCGCCTGGTTTTGAAAGAGCTGGGAAAGGGCGAGGAAAAAGAAGGACTCCGCGATACCGGCCGTGTTGGATAGCACGAGGATCGTTGCAGCCAGCAGGCCCCACGAAGCGATCCAGCCGACCCAAGGGCCGAAGGCGCGCGTCGCCCAGGTAAAGGTTGTTCCGGAGTCCGGCATGGCGCGGTTGAGCGCCATGTAACCCATCGCAACGAGAAACATCGGAATGAATCCCACGATGAAAATGGCCGGGAGTTGATCATCAACCTGCGATGCAGCCGGTCCGAGGGCGGCGGTCATGGTGTAAGCCGGGGCACAACAGGAAAGCCCGACTACCACGGCCCCAAATGTGCTAATCGAGCCCGAGCCCAACCCCTTCTTGGTCAGACCGCTCTCTTCCTCAATGGGACCGGCATTCATCCAGCCGCCTCCTCGCAGGGAAAAAACTGGCCAAGGAGAAATGCGTCAAGCGCCGCTTGAGCTTCCGCATTCCATGCCCCGGCTTGAAAGGCAATGTAGCCGTCCGGCCGCACCAGGACAGCGCCACCATCAGCCACGCCGCTTTTCTCCGGAGGACAGATTCCTGGACCATCGAGGATTTCGAGGACACTGGCCCAGCGGCGGGCGAAGCGCGCAACATCCCATTCCGCGGCATCCCGATAAACGAGGAGGTGATGTTTGGAGCCCGTCAGGCGGTTGCGTTCCGGAAAACGGTGGCCCGGTTTGATCGGCGCGTTGATCCGGTAGAAACCGTGGAAGCCCAGAATCGGGCTCTCCGACAGGGTCAGCCCAAGCATCGAACCCGCCGCCACCTTTCGGGTCGGGTCATCGGGAGGCTCGGCCAGCGGCTTTCCTTCCCCGGCCATGGCGACCAACGCATCGTAGTATTCGTGCATGAAATCGCAGCTTTCCAGCACCTGCCGGGCAATCTCCTGACGTTCCGGCTCGTAGGCTTCGAGCAGGGCAGGTTTTCCTCCCCAGCGCAGCACAGCCGCCAGTTTCCAGGCGATGCTGGCCGCGTCGAGGATGCCGGAGTTTAGACCCTCGCCGCCAAGTGGGCTGCAGATATGGGCGGCGTCTCCGGCCAGAAAACACCGGCCTTGGGAAAACTTCGGCGACATGCGCCGGTGCATCCGGTAGACCGAGGCCCAGCGCAGGTCCGAGACCTCGAAGGGCTTTTGCAGGTGGACGGCGATGGCCGCTTTCACATCGTCCAACTCCGGCGGGTCGTTCGCCGGCTCTCCCTTCGGAAGATCGGTCAGAACCAAGGACCGGCCGTCAGGCAGTTCAATCGTCATGACCATGCCGGTGGCGGCAATGGCCACAGAAATGAGATGGCCGCCGTGATGAGCGCCCGGGGCGGCCACATCCGCGACCAGATAAGTGCGGGGATAAGTAATCCCCTCGAGGTTCTTCGCCATGGTGCTCCGCAGTTTGCTATGCGTGCCCCCCGCTCCCACCAGATAGTCCGCCTGAATAACAAACCGGTTGCCGTCACGGTCCACGCATTCCACCCGTGCTCCGTCTTCGGTCATCGTGATATTCTCCGCTGTCACTCCCCGCTCGACCTCAATGCCGCGGGCGGTCAGGTTCTCGAGCAGAATCTCTTCGGTGCGCCATTGCGGCATGGAGCGGGTGGCAGGATAGGGAGAATCCGCGGGAGGAATCGCAAACACGTAGGCCTCCTCCATATTGGTGTCGCAAATCCGCAAGCCGGTCATGGGCAGACTGAACTTCAGGAATTTCTCCGCCAGTCCGGCCCGTTGGAAAACCTCCAGCACGGCAGGCTGAATCTCAGT
>JBMOHI010000505.1:0-2214 GCA_049317925.1 Terrimicrobiaceae bacterium | reverse complement strand
TCGGGGTGGGCCTGGGCGGCGGCGAGGTAGCCGTGGCGGACGGCTTCGTAAAAGGCGAGGGGTTCCTCTTCCATGCGGTCGCGTTTGTCCTCGGGCCGGGCGCGGGCGCGAAGGCGGGCGAAGCCCTCGGTGCAGTCCATGTCGAGGAGGAAGGTGACGTCGGGCCGGCGGGGGCCGGCGGCGAAATTGTTGATATTCTCCACGGTTGCAGCGGGAATTTTCCGGGCCACGCCTTGATAGACGGTGGTGGAATCGAGGAAGCGGTCGGAGATGACGATGCGACCGGCGGCGAGGGCGGGGAGGATTTCCTCGCGGACGAGTTGGGCGCGGCTGGCGGCGAACAGGAGGAGTTCGGCCTCGGGGGTCATGGCGGTGTTGTCGGGCGAATGCTGAAGGAGATGGCGGATATGTTCGCCGATGGGAGTGCCGCCCGGTTCGCGGACGAGGAGGGGTTCGTGACCGGCGTCGCGGAGGGAGCCGATGAGGTGGCCGATCTGGGTGCTCTTGCCGCAACCTTCCGATCCCTCGAAACTGATGAAGAAACCTGTTTGACTCGCCTCGGACATACTGGGAATCCTTAATTTTGATGAGTGAGGCCCCCGTGCAAAGCAGGAAAATTTCTTTTGTCGAAGTCGAGGACGAGGGAAGGTCTCTTTTTCACGAGGCACTGGCGGGGCATGAGGTGGTTTTTGTGCGTAAACTGGCGGAGGTGCCGGAGGATACCGAGGTCGTTTCGGTGTTTATCAGCGAAAAGATCGGTCCCGATTTTCTGGCGGCGCATCCGGCCTTGCGCTTCATCGCCTCGCGTTCCACCGGCTGTGACCATATTGACCTGGAGGCGTGCCGGGAGCGGGGGGTGCTGGTTTCCAACGTGGGGAATTACGGGGAGAACACCGTGGCGGAGCACACGTTCGCGCTCATTCTGGCGCTTTCGCGGCGGTTGCGCGATTCGGAGGACGCAGTGCGGACGGGGCATTTCTCGCGCCAGGGGCTGCGGGGTTTCGATTTGCGGGGAAAGACCCTGGGCGTAGTGGGAGCGGGACGCGTCGGTCTGCATGTGATCCGCATCGGGCTGGGGTTCGGTCTGAAAGTGATCGCGTGCGATTCCGATCCGCATCCTTTTTACAGCGAGTTGCTGGATTTCCGCTATGTGACCTACGAAGAGTTGCTGCGGGAGTCGCACGTCATTACCCTGCATGTCCCGCTCAATCAGGCCACGCGGCACATGATCAACCGCGAATCGCTGGCGCTTTGCCAGCCGGGAGTTTTGTTGATCAACACGGCCCGCGGGGGATTGATTGATACCGAGGCGGTGATCGAGGCGCTGGATGCTGGGCAGGTGGGTGGACTCGGGTTGGATGTGGTGGAAGATGAGCGGGTCTTCCAGGGTGGGGGGGCTACTTCGCTCCTCGGGGAAACCATCGCCGAGCGGGTGCATCGCGCTTCCGCTGCGCCGGAGGGCCGGGAATTCTCCTCCGGGCGGGTGGCCGAATTTTCCCGGCTGGTGACGCACAACCGGCTGATGCAGCGCGCGGATGTTGTCCTCACTCCGCATGTGGCTTTCAACAGCAACGAGGCGGTGGAACGGCTTTCTGCCCTCACGATTGAAAACATCCTCGACTACCTGGACGGCAAATCACCAAAACACCGCTGCGCATGAAACACTGGCTCGTGAAACAGGAACCCTCGGCGTATTCGTGGGATGACTTTGTCAAGGATGGCAGAACCGCCTGGACCGGGGTGCGCAATTTCCAAGCCCGCAATAATCTCCAGGCCATGCGCCGGGGCGACCTGGTGCTTTATTATCATAGCGTGACCGGCAAGGCCGTAGTGGGACAGGCGGAGGTCGTGCAGGAAGCGTATCCTGATCCCACGGCGCAGGAAGCCGGCTGGGTGTGCGTGGATCTGGTCCCGGTGAAGGCGCTGCCCCGCCCCGTGACCCTTGAGGATATCAAGGCCGACGCGCGCCTGGAACAAATCGCTCTGCTGCGTCAGTCGCGCCTGAGTGTGATGCCGCTGACCGCCGCGGAATACCGGGCCATTCTCGGCCTGGCCCGCAAGTAGTTTGTCCGGGGCGCGTTTTTTTTCTAGCGCGGGAGGCGGAGAGAGGCGAGTTTTCCGGCCGATGATGAGCTATCAGCGGGCCGGAGTCGCCTCGACTTTTTCGCCGACGTTCGCGGCCGTGCTTGCGGAAGCGGAACGTTTTGCCGCGCA
>JBMOHI010000504.1:0-2214 GCA_049317925.1 Terrimicrobiaceae bacterium | reverse complement strand
GTCCGGCGGAGATGAGGGCGTTGTCGTAGATTTGCTCCGCGATCTGTTTGGAGAGCTCCGGATGATCTTTGCGCGAGTTCTCCAGGCCGACCATCATGGGATGGTTGGGATTGACTTCGAGGTCGTGCTTGAAGGGCGCTTCGCCGCCGCGGTTCATGTTCTTCATGATACGCCGCATGGTGGAGGTCATGAACTTGTCGCTTTCGACCACCACGGCCGGGCTGTCCACCAGGCGCTTGGAAACGCGGACTTCACCGATCGTGTCGCCCAAGCTTTCCTTGATGAAATTGCAGAGCAACCGGGCGGCGGTTTCGTCGAGTTTGTTTTCCGTGGGTTCCAGCGCGATCTCGGACTTCTCCGCGGCGACGAGTTTCTTGCCGTCGAATTCGCGCAGGTGATCCATGACAAACTCGTCCCACGGATCGAAGAGGAAAAGGACCTCGTAGTTCTTGGCTTTGAGTCCTTCGTAGTAGGGGCTGGCCAGGCAGGCCTCGCGGTTGGCGGCGGTGATGAAATAGATCTCTTTCTGTTCCTCGGGCATGCGGGAGATGTAATCGGCGATGCCGACGGCCTTTTCCGATTGCGAGGTCTCGTAGCGCAGGAGCTTGGCCAGGGCATCGCGATGGGTGTAGTCGCTGACGATGCCTTCCTTGAGGAAGTGTCCGAATTCCTTGAAGAACTCCGCGTATTTGTCGGCATCGGATTTTGCTTCGTCTTCGAGAAACTTCAGAAACCGCGAGGTGAGCACCTTGTTGAGCTTCTGCATGAGGGCGGAGTCCTGCATGGTCTCGCGGGAGATGTTGAGCGGGAGATCCTCGCTGTCCACCACGCCCTTGAGGAAGCGCAGCCATTCGGGAAAAAGGCCCTTCGATTTCGACTGGATCAGAATTTTCCGGCAATAGAGGTGCACCTCCGATTCGCTCTTGGGCATGCCGAGTTTTTCCAGGCTGTGCTTGGGCACGAAAAGCAGCGCGCGAATGGCCAGCGGCGCGTCGGCGTTGAAATGGAAACGGTAGAGAGGTCCGTCAATGTCGTGCCCGATGAATTTATAAAATTCGTCGTAGTCGGTATCGGTCAGTTCGGATTTGTTGCGGGTCCAGACTGCGGAGATGGTGTTGACGGCGGTGCCGTTGAGTTCGATCGGGTATCCGACGAAGTTCGAGTAGCGCTTAATGATGGACTCGACGTGTTGGGCACGGGAGAACTCGCGGTCGGCTTCCTTGAGGTTGATGACAATCTTGGTGCCGCGATTGAGATCGAGTCCGGGTTCGATCTCGTAGTTGCTCACGCCGTCCGAACTCCAGATCCAGCCGCTTTCGCCGGGTTGGTAGGAGCGGGTGAAAACGGTCACCTTGGTGGCGACCATGAAAGCGGCGTAGAAGCCCACGCCGAACTGGCCGATGATGCTCGGGTTGTTGGCGTTTTCCTTGATCTGTTGCAGAAACGCCTTCGAGCCGGAGTGCGCGATGGTGCCGAGATTCTCGATCAACTCGTCGCGGGTCATGCCGATGCCGGAATCGGTGAAGGTGATGGTGTGGGCGGTGTCGTCCGTGCTGACGGCGATGGTGAGTGGACGGTCCGGTTCGAAGACCTCGGCGCCGGAGGTTTGGAGGAAGCGGAATTTCTCCGTGGCATCAGCCGCGTTCGAGATGAGTTCGCGGATGAAAATCTCCTTATCGGTGTAGAGGGAGTGGATGACGATATCGAGAAGTTGGGCGATCTCGGCTTGGAATTCGTGTTTTTCGGGTGTGCTCATAAAATTGGTCTCCTTGGAGGGGAGGGGATATTGCCACGAAGAGGGGGGCTCGGGAAGGAGAGACTTTTTCAGGGCCAACGCACGAATTGACTCAAATGAAATGACACCGGGGGAGTCATGAGAGGAGGGGTAGTATTGAATACGGGGCTGTGCTGAAAATGCGGACACGGGAAAACTAACCTGAGAGGATCAAGCATCATTAAAACGCAATCATTCAAAACTTCGGGTCTCGACGCGCAGAGGCCAAAACGCTTCAGCAGGGAATTTCCGCAGGAGGCGGTCCGGATCCTGGAGGCCGGGCGCAACCGCGCGCAGTTGTCGCGCGAACTGGGGGTCTCGACTTGGAGTTTGACCCGGTGGAAGAAGCTGTTCGGCGAGGGTGGCGCCGGAGTTGGCTCCGTCGGGAAACTAGGGGTCGGTAGTCAAATCTTGACACAGGGGGAAGCCTGCGTGTCAGC
>JBMOHI010000503.1:0-2217 GCA_049317925.1 Terrimicrobiaceae bacterium | reverse complement strand
AAGCGTCAGCAGAAGATGATTCTCGACGAGCACAAGAAGAAGAAAGACGACCTGCACGAGCAACTCACTGCGGCCCTTTCGAACATCCTGCTCAACGAGAAAATCCCGCTCGATGTGGTCAACGCCCAAACCGGGGAAATCATCATCCCGGCTAATCGCAAGATCACCAAGCAGCTCCTTCGCAAGTTGGCGGCTGTTTACGATCACGTCGAAATCGACCCGAGCCCGATCCGCAATAAAATCCGCGAGATCATCGGCCAATACGAACACCGCTTCGAAGACCTCGAGCGCGAGAAGGACGAGAACCTCGGCCGCGTGGAAAGTGGCGACGACGTCGATCCCGGCATCATCAAGCAGGTCAAGGTTTACATCGCCAGCAAGCGCAAGCTTTCCGTCGGTGACAAAATGGCCGGACGCCACGGTAACAAGGGCGTCGTCGCGAAGATCGTTCCCGAAGAGGACATGCCTTACCTGGCAGACGGCACCCCGGTGGACATCGTGCTCAATCCGCTCGGCGTGCCGAGCCGCATGAACGTCGGACAGGTTTTGGAAACCCACCTTGGCGTCGCCGCCAAAGCTCTGGGCTTCAAAGTCGCGACTCCCGTCTTTGATGGTATCTCCGAGGAAAAAATCCGCGAATACCTGCGCGAAGCCGGCACCAAAGAAAACTACACCTGGGTCAACGAAACCGGCAAATCGACCGTCTATGACGGACGCACCGGCGACGCCTTCGACCAACAGGTCGTGGTGGGTTACATCTACATGCTCAAGCTCGGCCACTTGGTCGCGGACAAAATCCACGCCCGCGCGGTCGGCCCTTACAGCCTCGTCACCCAGCAGCCTCTCGGCGGCAAAGCCCAATACGGCGGACAGCGTTTCGGCGAAATGGAAGTCTGGGCGCTCGAAGCCTACGGCGCCGCTTACACCTTGCAGGAACTCCTTACCGTCAAATCCGACGACGTGCAGGGCCGCACTCGCATTTACGAATCCATCGTCAAGGGCGACAACTCGCTCGAGGCGGGAACTCCGGAATCGTTCAACGTTCTCATCAAGGAAATGAAGGGCCTCTGCCTCGACGTTCGCGTCGGCGGCAAGGAACCTTCGCTTACCGAATCAGCAGCCTGAACCACGAAGATAAACACGAAGTAACCATCATAAGATCATGAAAGAAGTTAATATCGGAGAAATCTTCAGCGAACAAAAGCAGCCTGGATTCGATGAAGTCGCCATCACCGTGGCCGCCCCGGATTCGGTCCGGAGCTGGAGCAAGGGCGAGGTCAAAAATCCTGAGACGATCAACTACCGCACCTTCAAGCCGGAAAAAGGCGGCTTGTTCTGCGAGCGTATTTTCGGACCGACCCGCGATTGGGAATGTTCCTGCGGAAAATACAAGCGCATCAAGCACAAGGGCGTCGTTTGCGACCGTTGCGGCGTGGAAGTCACCTTGAGCCGCGTCCGCCGCGAGCGCATGGGCCACATCGACCTGGCCGTGCCGGTTTCGCACATCTGGTTCTATAAATGCATGCCTTCGCGCATCGGCCTTATGCTCGACATGACCAGCCGCCAGCTCGAGCGCGTGATCTACTATGAGGATTACATCGTCATCGATCCCGGCAACACGCCTTTGCAGAAGTGTCAGCTTCTGAACGAAGGCGAATTCCGCGAAGCGGAAGATCAGTACAACGACGCCTTCACCGCTGGCATGGGCGCCGAAGCCATCCAGAAGCTTCTGGAGAAAACTGATTTGCAGGTTCTCAACGATGAGATCGAACAGCAGATGGAGTCCACCCGCAGCAAGCAGCTCCGCAAGAAGCTGGCCAAGCGGCTCAAGCTCGTCCAGGGCTTCATGCACTCGAAGACCCGTCCCGAGTGGATGATCCTCAATGTTCTGCCGGTCATCCCTCCGGATCTCCGTCCGCTCGTTCCGCTCGAAGGCGGCCGTTTTGCCACCTCCGATCTGAACGATCTCTACCGCCGCGTCATCAACCGCAACAACCGTCTCAAGACTCTGTTGCAGCTCAAGACGCCGGAAGTGATCATCCGCAACGAAAAGCGCATGCTGCAGGAAGCGGTGGATGCCCTGTTCGACAACGGCCGCCACGGCCGTGCTGTCACCGGTGCTGCCAATCGTCCGCTCAAATCCCTCAGCGACATGCTCAAGGGCAAGGGTGGTCGTTTCCGTCAGAACCTTCTCGGCAAGCGCGTCGATTACTCCGG
>JBMOHI010000502.1:0-2218 GCA_049317925.1 Terrimicrobiaceae bacterium | reverse complement strand
TCAACAAGCTCTATGTGAACATGGTGAAAGCCGGCGAACTCGGCGGTGTGCTGGAACTCGTGCTGTTGCGTCTGGCGGAGTTCCAGGAAAAAGCCCAGAAGATCAAAAACAAGGTCGTGTCGGCCATGTTCTATCCGGCGATCGTGCTCGTCATCGCCATCGCCATCATGGCCTTCCTTCTCGTCTTCATCGTGCCGAAGTTCCAAGCCATCTTCGACGACATGCTGGGCGGCAAACCGCTGCCCGCGCTCACCCAGTTCGTCATCGGCGCCAGCAATGCCGTGAAGAACAACATTCTGCTCATCATCGGCGGCATCATCGTTCTCGCAGTCCTCTACACGATCATCAAGCGGACCCCGAAAGGTGCCGCCGTGCTGGACGCCCTGAAAATGAAAGCCCCGCTCTTCGGTGACCTGACCCGCAAGAGCTCCATCTCGCGCTTCAGCCGAACCCTCGGCACCCTCGTAACCAGCGGCGTCCCGATTTTGCAGGCCCTCAACATCACGCGGGAAACCGCCGGCAATGTCGTCATCGCCAACGCCATCATGAAAGTCCACGACAGCGTGAAAGAAGGCGAGTCCATCGTCCAGCCGCTCGAGGCCAGTGGCGTCTTTCCGCCCATGGTTATCAGCATGATCGACGTGGGTGAGGAAACCGGACAACTGCCGGAAATGCTTTTGAAGGTCGCGGAAGTTTACGACGACGAAGTGGATAACGCCGTGGCCGGACTCACTTCCCTGCTCGAGCCCATCATGATCGTCTTCCTCGCCGTGGTCGTCGGAACGATTGTCATCGCCCTGTTCATGCCCCTCATCAGCATTAT
This sequence comes from Terrimicrobiaceae bacterium, assembly GCA_049317925.1. Classification (GTDB taxonomy): domain Bacteria; phylum Verrucomicrobiota; class Verrucomicrobiia; order Chthoniobacterales; family Terrimicrobiaceae; genus CAMASH01. The sequence goes on along the minus strand of JBMOHI010000502.1, from coordinate 1,395 downwards.
CAGCGGCATGCAGCAACAAACGTGAAGAAGATTTTCGATTCGCGAGTTTCGAGTTTCGAGTGCCGCAGTCAGGAACTGGGCGGTGAGACACCCGCGCCGGTTTCCTATCGAGAATCGAAAATTGAAACTCCGAAATTCCCAGGGGGTTTCACCCTCATTGAGCTGCTCGTAGTCATCACGATCATTGCTATTCTGGCCGCGCTCGTTCTGAACACAGCGGGCTTTATCCAGAAAAAAGCTGCCCGCTCCCGGGCTGAAACGGAAATCGCGGCGCTATCGGCTGCGTTGGAAAGTTACAAAGCCGATAATGGGGATTATCCCACGGGCACCAGTGCGAATGGCAATAACGCTCCCGGTTCCAATGCCTTTCTACGAACCAATCTGAGCCCGCCCTCTCCCGGAAAGGTTTATTTCGAGTTCTCGAAGAACATGGGAACCAACCTGGTGAATGGAAACATTACGGACCCGTTCGGCGAGAATTACGGATACCAGTACCCAGGCGATCCGAACCGGAATGGCACCAACTTTTTTGATCTCTGGTCGCGCAGCGCCTCCACCAACACCAACATCTGGAGCAAGAATTGGTGAGAGCGTAGACGCGGCCTCCGGTCGCGTTTCGCTGCAAACAAGCGGCCAGGAGGCCGCTTCTCCTTTCCCTTACGCCCGGCCGATGCTGGTGTAGGTAAAGCCGAAGCTCCGGGCGATGGCGGGGTCGAGCAGGTTCCGGCCGTCGAAGATGAGCGGCGTGTGCATCCGCTTTTTGAGTTCCTCAAAATCCACCGCGGCGAATTCCTTCCATTCAGTGGCCACGATCAAGGCTTCGGCGCCTTCGGCGGCCTCCAGCGGTGAATTGGCCAGGATTGCTCCCTCCACCAATTTGAATTCCGTGGCTTTCTCCATTCCCTTGGGATCGTAAACCGTCACGATGGCTCCCTCGGCCAGGAGATCCTTCACCACATCGACCGCGACGGAGGAGCGGACATCGTCCGTATCCGGCTTGAAGGTCAGGCCCCAGACGGCGATCTTCTTTTCCTTCAAAACCCAGAGGGCCTCGCGGATTTTGGCCAGGAAACGCTCGCGCTGCGTGGCATTGATACGCTGCACTTCCTTGAGCAAAGTGAAGGGAACACCCAGATCATCGCTGATGGCGATGAAGGCGGCGATGTCCTTGGGAAAGCAGGATCCGCCGTAGCCGATGCCGGCGTTAAGAAAGTTGCGCCCGATGCGCTTGTCCATTCCGATGCCGTCAGCCACCTTCTCGACATCGGCTCCGCTGGCCTCGCAGACCTGGGCCACGGCATTGATATAGGAAATCTTGAGGGCCAGAAACGAGTTGGCGGCGTGTTTGATCAACTCGGCGGAGTTGATGTCGGTCACGAGCACGGGGGCCATGAA
>JBMOHI010000501.1:0-2234 GCA_049317925.1 Terrimicrobiaceae bacterium | reverse complement strand
ACAACCATGGCGGCGGCAATGCCTGGCGCGGCATGGTCTTTGGCATGAACGGTCGATTCCTTCCCGGTGCCGACGAGATGTGGAAATTCTGGGACACCTTCGGGATCCAGAACGCAAAAATGATCGGCTACTGGGATAAAAACTGCCCGGTCAAGCCGACCAACCCCCGGATCAAGGCCACGGTCTATCAAAAAACGAACGAGGCACTGATCGCCCTGGCCGAATGGCCGGAGGACGATGCCCCGACCGCGAAGCGAAACGTCAACGTGCCGTTGATCGCGAAGGGAACTGATATGGAGGCGGCGACCAGCAGTTTCGCCAAATTCGGAGGAGACGGGAAAGTTCTCCCGGCGAGCCATCAGACCTTCGTCACGGCGGCCGCGCTTCCCGATGGATTGAAGATTTCCTTCACCTGCTACCAATCCGAAAAGCCCCTGGCGAAATACACTGCGCGGGATGCAAACCTTTGGGAGGACGACTCGGTCGAGATCTTCCTCCAACCCGACCCGTCCGCCAAAGAGTATTTCAAGTTCACCGGGAATGCCAACGGGGCCATCTTTGACGCCGGTCCCGGCGGCTCCGAGACCACCTGGAACTGGCAAACCAGCGGACCGCCCAATGTCGCGTGGAACGGCAACTGGAATTACCAGGCCCGGACGACTTCCGAGGGTTGGGCTGGGGAGATCTTCATCCCCTATGCCGATCTGGGCATGAAGCCGCCCGCACCCGGCGACCGGATTGGTTTCAACATTTGTCGCGGCCAACAGCGGCCAATCCCCCAGCTTTCGGGATGGAGCAAGCCGGGCGTCAGCTTCAACAATTCCGGAGGCTTCGGGGTCATCACCTTCACCGCACCCGCCGAGGCAACGAAGGAAAAAGTCGTGGATGTCGATGAGCTGTATGCTCCGATCCACACCCGGCTGGAGATTGACTGGAAGGCGCTCGGCATGAACCCGACGGACTACGAGTTTTACGCTCCCGCGCTCAAAAGTTTCCAGCCGGAACGAACCTTTAGCGTCCACGACGAGATCCCGATCAAACCGGCCGAAGGCATGCTGATCTGGCTCCGGCCAAAGAAATGAACCGCGGTATTACCCGACCTTCTTGATGATGCTCGCTCGTCCCAGTTCTTCCTGAGTGCGCTGCGGGGCCGCTCACGGAAGCACTCAATCGGGAATTCGCATAAAAGCGTCAGCCTTGCCGCGCCATCCGCCGGTATTTTCCCGGGGAAAGCCCGCAGGTGCGGGTAAACATCTCGTAAAAGGAACTCACACTGGAGAACCCGCAGTCGAAGGCGATGTCGAGGGTCTTCGCATCGGTCGTGCAGAGTAATCGCTGCGCGAGGGCGATGCGCTGTTGCGTCAGACACGCGCCAATGGTGATTCCACCAACATCTCGAAAAAGGCGCATGGCGTAGGAGGGGTTCAGGCCAACCTCCGCGGCAATTTGCGTGACCGTCCATGGTTCTGAGCATCGCTCGGCGAGGAGATTCATGATGCTTAGGAAGTGGCGCTGGGTGACGTCCGAGGCCAGAGGCGGCTCCTTCGCGGCCACCCGAACGGGTCCGGCTGGAACCTGCTCGTTCGCCATGCGCAGGAGGCGTGCGATGACCTCATGCAGCACGGCCTGCCTGCTAATCTGACTGCCTTCGGCAAGCAGAGAAACCCAATGTTTCACCAGAAGCACATCCGGCAGGTCTTTGTCGCTTCCTTCCGCAGCGAGAATGACCTCACCCTCCAAAAGTCGCTTGAGAAAAACGGGCGGGAGGCCGGCTTCCGTGACAAAGGGAAGCGGCACGTGCACGACATGAGCGAGCGCACCCGGCGTCACCTTTGACTCGACCAACCTCTATCTCGCCTTCCGCGCGATGGGACCGACCGACAAGCTTACCGCCGCAGTAACCGAGCGCGATGGCCCCGTCTATGCGGATGACGCGGTGGAGATATTCTTCCAGCCGGACATCGCTCAGAAAAACTACTACCAATTCATCGTCAACTCAGAGGGTGTCGTCTTCGACACCAAAGGCATGGATGGCGCCGTTTGGAACGGTCCGTGGAAGGTTGCCACATCCGTTGCAGCGGATTCGTGGACCGGCGAGGCCAGCATTCCCTTGAAGGCACTCGGCCTCGCGGCGAAGGACCTTCAGGCTGGAAAAGTAATGGGAATCAACGTTGTTCGTGATCAGAAGAACCCGGCCGTTCGGATCTCCACGTGGTCGCCCTCCAGCATCACCC
>JBMOHI010000500.1:0-2236 GCA_049317925.1 Terrimicrobiaceae bacterium | reverse complement strand
GCAACACGTTGAGATTCTTTCATCTCATTGCGTTCTGCCGACTCAAGTTTACGCAATGCTGCCACCTGCGGCGCATAGGTGGTCAGGAAATCCGGGGTCTTGGCGGAGAGCGCGAAGTCAAGCTTGCGCGTGACGGCCTCCATGAGCTGCTTGCGGACAGCGGGGGCGAAGGTTTTTAGGGCGGAGGTGTTCATGGGAGGCGGGAATCAGGGCAGCAAGGGGATGAGGCTGGACCGCAGCCACGCCTGGGCGGCGGCTGAATCGTAGTGAACGCCCGGCCGAAGCAGCGGTGGCGTATCGGACAAGAAGGCCGGATGCGCTAGTTTCGTGGCGAGGTTCAGTTGAAAATCGGCCGCGGAGACCGGATGCCCTTCCGCTTTCGTGTAGTGGTTGAAGGCAGCTACCACCGCCGGTGCGTCCAGCACGCCCGCCTGGTGGGCCTGCCAGAGATCGAAGAGATCACGTCCCTTGCGGCGTTGATAAAGTGCCCGCAGTTTGGTGCCAAGCAGCTCCGTGGTGGCATAAATCGGCAGGTTGGCCGAACCGGTGAACCAACGGGATTGGACGGCGAAATCCGTTTTCTGAAGCGGCAGGAGGCACAGATGTTCGCGGGTGTTGATCTCGATCTTCAACCGAAGCCGGATCACGGGGGGAACTTCGGATTGGAACCGGTAAGTAAGGGTGGCCCCTCGAGGACTGACATCGCTCCGGGGTTCCCCCAACCAGGGATTCAAGCGCAACCTGAGGCGATCCAGAGTATCGCCAATCGGCTCCTCCCGGAGTTGCACAAAGTCCAAGTCCTCCGAGTAGCGGGCGGCGGGCTGAAGGACGACTTTGTGCAGGGCGGTGCCGCCGCGGAAGAGCAGGCTGTCGCGCAAGATCGGATCGGAGTAGATCTCGACGAGTCCGCGGGAAAGCACGAGGTCCTGCTCCACCTGCGCCGGCGAGACCCACGGGCACTGCTGCGACCACTCAGTAATGAAGGCGGGCGAGATCACAGGTCGGACTGGGGGTTGGCGTTTTCCACCACGCGCCAGCGATTTTGGGTGGGATAGCCACCCCAGGTGCCCGCAGCATCCAGCTTGGTCCTGGGCAAGGCGGAGCGGGCCCCCAAGGGCCAATGGAGGGCATCGGCCAGAGAAGTTTGCTTCAGCTGATCCAGCAACCAGCCCAGCCGCTGGACCTGCGCCAACTCGGACTCGACCGCAGCGGCGGCAGCCAGTTTCTCCGGGTTCATGGACTCCGCGAGTTCAGCGAGGACGGTGATCACGGCATCCAAACCGCCGATGTGGCGGGCCGAGCGGACCAGATCGAGTGCGGTGCCCTCGGGTGACGACGCTGGCAGCATGCCGCTGTGGCCGCGGTGGGATTGTAGGGGGGTGTGAGCGAAATCGAGTTTGCGGAAAAAACGGATGGAAAGACCGGGACGCTGGATCAGGCGCTCCTGTCGAGGGGTGACTACCTGGACCTGCTGGACCTGCTGATGAGCGGCCCCATAAAGGGCGGCGGCGCTTTGGAGTCCCAGGTAGTAAGGCAGGCCCAGAAAGCGCATGAGATCATCCAAGAACCAATCCGTGGGAATTATGCCCACCGCAGAGTATTCAACGGGAAGGATAACGTGGAAGCTGCGGCGGATCCTGCGGACGCGGTTCTTGGCCGCGAGGCGGAGGAGGGCTTTGCCAAAGGTAGCGGAGGACACGGTCATCAACTTCTCCAGCTCCACCCGATCAAAGCCGTAGCGCCCCTGACGCTGGAGATCGTCAAGGAGACCGGAAACCCGCTTTTCTTCTTTGGCCATGCTCTAGTATATTCAAAAAAAGACTTAAATAGTATATTTAATTGGGTTAAAGAGCGGTAAATCCCCGAACTCGCCCCGGGCGCAGCAGGCCCTTAGGCGGGGAATCGTGGTGAAGAAGTGAGCGGTCACAGGCTGATGCGATTTCCCTTTTCCAGTTCGGCATGAGCCGCCGTGCGGAGAGCCGCGAGCCATTGATCAAGGTCCGCTTCGGTCGCGATGTAAGGGAGGCTGCATTGCGGACGCAGGCTCGTAGCCGAAGTGTAACGGACTGGTATCGCGGGCGGCGGCGTTTTGTCCCCGGGTTTTCCCGGAGGCGGTGGAGCAGGAGCCGCGAGCCGCGCGGCCAATGCCAATTGGGCCGGATAATCTTGCGTGAGGTAGCGCTGAAGCCGGTCGCGAATGCCGGTGACGAAACGTGCCGATTGAATGGCAGCACGG
>JBMOHI010000499.1:0-2239 GCA_049317925.1 Terrimicrobiaceae bacterium | reverse complement strand
TTTAATGACTAGTTATATTAAAAAAGTGTTGAAGCTTCCACTGACGTTAGAAGAAGAGAAATTAGAGAAAGCAATCAAATTGGCAGAAGGTAATAAGTCATGATTTCTATTGAAACAACAGATAATAAATCAACTCAGCGAACAGTTTCTGAACTGATCCACGATATCCAGAATCTCACATCAGAGATTCAAGAGCTTTATTGCCTTGATGATATTCCTTGGATTTGCGGATATTCAGGCGGCAAAGATAGCACAACTATTGTGCAACTAATTTGGAACGCGATCGCCAAATTACCACCCAAAAAACGCACCAAGCCTATTCATATAATCTCCACTGATACCCTAGTTGAAAACCCCGTTGTCGCTGCATGGGTTCGCGCATCCCTTGAGCGCATTGAAATTGCTGCCAAACAACAAAAACTACCATTTCAGTCCCATTTATTGCATCCAGAAATCAAAGACACATTTTGGGTAAACCTAATTGGTAAAGGCTATCCCGCCCCCCGCAATAAATTTCGTTGGTGTACAGAAAGACTTAAAATTTTCCCATCAAATCGGTTTGTTCGCGATGTCGTAAGAGCCAACGGTGAAACCATTTTGGTATTAGGAACACGCAAAGCCGAAAGTCAAAAACGCGCTGCCACCATGCTCAAACATCAACAAGGAAGAGTTCGCGATCGGCTTAGTCCCAACGCCAGTCTACCCAACTCATTGATTTATAGCCCCATCGAAGACTGGCGCAACGATGAAGTTTGGCTATATCTCACCCAATATGAAAATCCTTGGGGACATAGCAACAGCGACTTATTTAGAATGTATCGCGGCGCAACCGCCGATAACGAATGTCCATTAGTTGTCGATACTTCAACCCCTAGCTGTGGTAGCTCTCGATTTGGCTGTTGGGTTTGCACAATGGTCGAACGCGATAAATCAATGGAAGCGATGATCCAAAATGACGATGAAAAAGAATGGATGCAGCCACTTCTTGATTTGCGTGACGAACTTGACTTTCGTAGTGACGAAAAATTAGAACGAGACCATCAGAACCGTGATTTTCGCCGACTACGAGGCAACGTCCAACTATTTGAACGTGGTGAAAGCGGACAAAAAGAAATTGTTCCCATTCCAGGTCCATATAAAAAACAATGGCGCGAACATTTACTTAGACAATTGTTAAAGGCACAAACAGAAGTACGCCGCAATGCGCCGCCAAACATGGAAAATATTTCCCTGATTAGTCTTGACGAGTTAAGCGAGATTAGGCGGATTTGGCTAGAAGACAAGCATGAATTTGATGACGCTCTGCCACAAATCTATCTAGAAGAGATAGGAGAAATTTTTCGTGATCCGCGCATTGGGGCAGGAAATAGCTACCTCGGTACTGATGAATGGGAACTTTTAGAAGAGCTTTGCCAAGATGATCCTATGCACTTTGAATTAGTAACTAAACTGCTCGACACCGAGCGTCAATACCGTATGATGGCAAGGCGTATTGGCATTTATGATGGATTAGAAAAATGCTTCCGCACTAGTTCTCGTTCTGAAAATGAAGCTATAAGTCGCGCTCTTTATGAGCGTAAGGTCAAGCAATCGGCATCACAGGGAGATGTGCAAGAGGTAATTAAGGAATTAACTGAGGAAAACTCCAAACAAAATCCCTTTGCCGCTAGGTTTGGCATCACAAAATCAGCAGGTATCCCCTCATGATTTTGCGCGAACTAGTTTTAGAAAATTTTGGCTCCTATCGAGGCAGGCAATCGATCTCACTTGCTCCAATTGAATTAGAGCAGCCAGAGAACGACAAAGAAAGTCCACCGATTATTCTCTTTGGTGGTATGAATGGCGGTGGTAAAACCACATTAATTGATGCAATTCGCCTTGCCCTTTACGGTCATCGCGCCCAATGCTCGACAAGAGGTAATCTCAGCTATGGTGATTTTCTCAGTCAGTGCATTTATCGTCATGCTATTAATAACGAATCTACCTCAATTGAACTTTCCTTTCAAAGGACAGTTAATAATCAGCCATTTGAGTTTCGGATCTGCCGTAGTTGGAATAGAAACTCAAAATTAGGTAAAGATAACCTTGCTATTCAGGTAGGAAACTGGACTGAAGAAAAATTTACTTACCGATCAGATGAAGCTCTTACTAAAACATGGGACGAGCGAGTAGAAGAAATTTTCCCACTTGGTATTTCTAGCCTTTTTCTGTTTGATGGTGAGCAGATCAAGGAACTTGC
>JBMOHI010000498.1:0-2243 GCA_049317925.1 Terrimicrobiaceae bacterium | reverse complement strand
ATCAGGTAGCTCACATGTAGTCCTTGAACTCTTCCAGCGGTGCATCGAAATCCGGAGCCATGTAGAAACCCGGACCCTTGGCGCAGCCCCGCACGGCCTTTTTCCCGGGCTTAACCGGCCCGAGTTCCGCCACGCGTTTCCCGTGGCGCGTAATGTAAATACGCTCCCCCTTCTCAACAGCGTCCAGCAATTTGGAAAGATGCGTCTTGGCGGCAAAGGCGCCGACTTCCTGAGTGATCATGGATTTTAAACTAGTTGGACTGGTTGAAAGTGTCAATGCCGCTGGGTCGTCCCCTCCGGCGCTTGATCGTGCGTCGGGGCTGGCCCTATAGTCCCCGGGAAAATGACCCCGATCCCGCCCGCCCAATGGCGACCGCTGTTTGACGCGGTGTATGAAATGAATACCGCGAAGGATCATGCCGACTTTCTTTCGGCGGTCGTCAAGGGCTTGAGTCGTCTCATTCCGGCGGACCTCTGCCTCATTCATGTGCTTGACCGCAAGACGCAGAAGATCGTGATCCGGACCATTCCGGAGAATCCGTACACCGAGGCGGAGGTCGCCTTCTATGCGGCCAATCCGGGTGGTGATCCGTTGGTGGCGTATTTTGACCGGACCAAAGATCCAAAAGCCCGGCGCCGGTCGGACGTCATTCCCCATCGCGAGTATCTGCAGACGCCGCATTTTCTCAACTGCCAGAAGCGGCTGGGTTTCATTCACACCCTGGCCCTGCCGGTGCAGATCGATGCGGATACGGTGGGGGCTCTGAGTTACGATCGCCGCGGACCCGATTTCACCACGCGGCACTGCGCGCTGCTGGATGCCTTCGCGCCGCATTTTCTGCTGGCCTGGAAGCGCCACCCGAACCCTTGGGCGACGACCGAGAAAGCCGTGGCTCCTGCCCGCGAGAGGCTATCGAGCCTCGGGCTGACGACGCGAGAGGCCGATGTGCTCTACTGGATGACGGAGGGGAAGCAGAATCGCGAAATCGCCACGATCCTCGGTCGCAGCCTCGATACCGTGCAGGAACACGTGGCCAATATCCTTAAGAAATTGGGCCAGGAAAATCGCCACGCCGCGACGGTGTTTGCCTTGCGGAAGCTGGGCATCGCGTAGCACCCGCGGACCAGATGCATCCCCCCTGTGTGGGGGTTGTGTGCGACAAGCGCCCGTGCTAGCAATCTCCGGTGAAAATTCCTCGGGGAAACGATGCATCTTTGGTGAAAACAGGTCGCCCGTTCGTTCGGGTGCTCCTTTACCTCGCTTGCTTCTCGGTGACTTTCCTCGCCTCTGCGCGAACTGGTTGGACGCAGAACTACACCGGAATGGTGTCCTTCGGTGACAGCTTGAGTGATTTGGGCAACACCGTCGCGACGCTCTCGGCGTTCGGAGAGCCATTCGTTCGCGGACAAACGGGCTACAATGCCAACTTTTACTTCAATGGCCGGTTCTCGAACGGACCCTTGTGGTCGGAACGTCTGAATGACCAACTCGGATTCGGCCCGATGCTTCGCAACAACGGGATCGATCTCCTGACAGGTTCGAATTTCGCCTGGGCGGGAAGCACGAGCGGCACCGGCAATACGGGCTTTCTTCTTCCCAATCTCAGGACGCAGGTGAATTTTTACACCGCCCAGATCCCGACAAACACCTTCCTGCCGGACCCCGCCACCACTCTCTTCACGATCTGGAGTGGCGGGAACGACGTGATCAACCTCGTCGATAACGGAACCGTGATCACACCCGAGCAAGTCGCCGGGAATATCTCGACTGCGATCACCAACCTCTACAACGCCGGAGGCCGGACCTTCCTGGTGCCGAACCTTCCGCCCTTGGGTTTCAAACCGAATTATGTCTTCGACCCCGTTAAGCAGGCCGCCGCAAACGACTTCGTGGATTTGTACAATCCTCTTCTGGAAAACACCCTGAATACCTTGTCGGGCAACCTATCCGGTAGCGCCATCATCTACTTGGACACCGCCGCGATTTTCCTCGACGCCATCGCTGATCCCGCCGCGTTTGGCCTCACCAATGTCACGGAAACGGCTTACACGCCCCTCAGTCAGACAGACCCGCCGCCGCCCTATGGATCGGTCGTTCCTAATCCCGAACAGTATCTTTTCTGGGACAATTCCCACGCAACAACCTCCGTCAATTTTCTCATCGCCCAGCAAGCCTACGCGGCCATCGTTGAGCTTCCCCCCGTAGTTAGGCCAGAGCTGGGTTGAGATGGGAGCCCGAAAGG
>JBMOHI010000497.1:0-2244 GCA_049317925.1 Terrimicrobiaceae bacterium | reverse complement strand
ACGAAGTGGAGGAACTCCAATCCCTAGCCGCCCAGATTGAGGACGCCGCCAGCAAAGGCCGCAAACTGCAGTCCGCCCAGGCCGTCGAACTCCTTCTCGCCCGCGACGAGATCCTCGCCCGCCACAACGCCCTCAAGCCCGGCGAAAACGCCCCCACCGTGGCCGACATCCTCCGCGGTGAACAGAACCGCCTGCCCGACCTCTTCGCCGCCCTCCCCGCCTCCAAGCAACGCCGCGCCCTTGAACAATTCCCCGCCGCCTTCGGCGAACGCTGGCCCGACATCGCTCTCCGCCTCGGCCAAACCGCCCCAGCCCGGCTCTTTGTTGAAATTTCCCGCCTCTTCGAAAAAGAAGGACGCCGCCAGGACTTCCACTCCACCCTCGCCCGCTGGATCAGCGAACGTGCCGCCTCGACCGAGACCCTTATCTGGCTCTGCAAGGAACGCGGCGCCGGATATGACGGACTCTTCGGTCCCGACCTTCTCAGCGCAGTTTTCAGCGCCCTCGAGCTCGACCAGCTCAACGAAAAACGCACCACCCGGTTGCAAGACCTGCTCTTTGAAGACCGCGAACTGATTTCCGACCTCATCGCAGGAGCCAGCCCCGACGAAGTGCGCGACCTCATGCGCCGCCTCCTCATGACCCCCGTTTTCGAGGAACTCAGCAAACGTTCCCTGCTCGCCCGTATCATCAAGCTCCACCCCGAAATGCAGAGCCTGCTCAGCGGCGACAGCACCGAACGCGACGAATCGATCACCGTCTCATGGGCCAGCCTCGAAAAGCGCAAGGAGGAATACGAAGACCTCATCACCCGCCAGATCCCCGAAAATCTTCGCGACATCAACATCGCCAAGGAAGAGGGCGATCTGCGGGAAAACTTCGGCTTCAAAGCCGCCAAGGAACAACAACGTGTTCTCCAACGCCGTCGCGCCGAAGGCGAACGCGACCTCCACCTCGCCCGCGGCACAAATTTCGAAAACGTGGATACCACCCACGTTTCCATCGGCACCGTCGTCACCCTGCGCGACGCCAGCGGCCGGGAGGACACCTACAGCATCCTCGGTGCCTGGGATAGCGCCCCCGAAATGGGCGTCGTCTCCTACAAAGCCGCCATTGGCCAGGCCCTCCTCGGCAAGAAACCCGGCGAGACGGTTGAACTCCCCACCGAAACCGGCCCGCGCAGCGTCACGATTGAAAAAATCGCCCCCTTCACCGACTTGGACACCCTTCGCGAGAAAGTCCACAAGCTTGCGGTCGCGGCGGCGTAGGTCAGTTGGAGGGAAACGCTTTGTCGTTTCCGCCGTATAAATGGGCAGCGACGAAGCGTTGCCCTCCGGCAGCGCTGCGGGAAGCGTGATCGAGCCAAAGACTCCCATCTCCGAGAACCTACCAGGCCGACTGGCCTGGCAGCGCATACGGGATTATCCCGCCTTGCGGCAGGCTTCACCGCTTGGGCCTCGCTCCGCTCGCGAATTGGGATTGTTCCGCGCTGCGGGACGGGTGATCGAACCGAGGTTCTCATCTCCGAATGCTTGCCAGGCCGACTGGCCTGGCAGCGCATACGGGATTCGAACCCGTGTACCGGCCTTGAGAGGGCCGTGTCCTAGGCCTCTAGACGAATGCGCCATTTTGAGGAGGGGCAGAGCTTAATTCAAAAGTTGGACCTGACAAGCGGCAATCCAACGCGTTTGTTGTGCGTGATCATGACCCTCTACATTAAACCCTGGTGCCCGTGGTGCATTCAGGCGGTGCGCTGGCTGGACGAACGCGGCTACAAGTTTCTCAAAGCCGACGTGCTGACCGATTCCGCCGCATACGCGCGCATGCAGGCCATTTCAGGACAGCGGCTGACTCCGACTCTGGAGACACCTGACGGAAAGGTGCTGGCGGATTTTGACGTCGGGCAGCTTGAGAAATTTCTGCAAGCCCATAAGATCCAACCGGAATGATTTCCAACCTGCTTCTGGTTCTCGGCGTCGCCGTGCTCAGCGCGGCCTGCCGTTCGTTCCAACACCGTCTGCTTTTCCGGCTGGGAACCTTCGGCATCGTGATCACCTCGTTTCTGGCCGGCTGGCTGTTGGGCGGCAGCGTCTGGCTCGGCGGGGCGCTGGCGGCAAGCTGGTTGTTCCTCCCCTGGCTGGAAATCCTGACCCGCGTCCGCCGCCTGCGACTGCCTTTGGAACGAACCCTGCTGCCGCGCACGCCTCCCACCAGACAATCCTTCCCCGGCTTCGCCGCCGTGAC
>JBMOHI010000496.1:0-2251 GCA_049317925.1 Terrimicrobiaceae bacterium | reverse complement strand
CGCCCGTCCCGCAAACAGGATTGCGTCCGAGCATACAATGCGATTACAAAATACCTCAGATGCAAACCACCCAGAGCGGTGCGCTCCGGACAATGGTCGCCCGGGTTTCCCCGGATGATATTGTCATTTACGCCAATGGAGCTCTGGCCTCGTATCTGGACGTGCCCAAACACAAGCTGATCGGCACACCGCTGGATGTGGTGGCGAGTCGGTGCAAGGGCGAGATTTCGTCGTGTTTCGCCCGTCCGGAAACCGGGCGGGGCGGCAACCAATTGGTGACGGACGACAGCGGCCGGGTCTTTGAGGCGAAGCTGTATTCGGATGGCGGCGTTCTCGACATCGTGCTCGACGAGGTGACCACGGCGGACTCCATCGGCCGGGAACTGCGCGATTCCAGCGGCACGGCGTTTGCCTCGTTCAGCGAGGACGAACTGCGCACGACCCGGCATCCGGAGCGGCGTTACCTCACTGTCACCCGCACGCACCTGCGCGGGCTTTCCCAAATCACCGAGCGTCTCGCGCCGATGGAGGTGCGGCTGATGGTGAACTCGTTTGTTGAGGAGGCCTGCGATGCGGTGTTCGATACCGGCTGCACGGTGGGTGAAACGTCGGGGGATTCGATTCTCGGGATCTTCGGCGCGCCGCGGTATTTTACCGATCATCCGCTGCGCGCCATCCGTGCGGCCTGCGATCAAATGTACAAGGCGGCGCAATTGCATGCCGGCCTGTATCGCGAGGGCAAGGAACTGCCGCCCTGCTCGTGCGGGATGTGGACCGGAGACACGCTGGTCGGGACGCTGGGCAATTCCATGTGGCAGCACTACACCTCGATCGGTCTGCCGGTTGAACTGGCGGGACGGCTCTCGCAACTGGCGCGTCCGGGCGAAGTTCTCCTGCCCGAGCACACTCTCACACATCTGCTGCGCACCCTGCCCGAGGGCTGGCAGCACGTTCGGGCCGAAAGCGAGTTTGCGCCCGACATGAGTGATTTTCAATGGTCGGGCGAGGACATCGCGCCGATGCCGGAACACTTGCGCAAGATCGTTTATCTGGTGGGTCCCGGCGTGCAGGCCAGCACCGACAACGTGGAGTATTATTTTGATTATCTCTGGTCGCTGGTGGTACCGGGCCGGGAGCAGCCCACGCCCATTCTGCGCGTGGTTCGTCCCTCCCAGGTAGGGGACTCCCTTGAGCTGAGCGACAACAATGTCGTCACCACCCAGGTGGTCCAGACCCTGGGAAAATACAAGCTCGTCGAAGTTCTTGGCACCGGCGGCATGGGCAAGGTCTGGCGCGGGGTGGACCGCTTCGGCAATGCCGTGGCCATCAAGGTGCTGCACTCCAGCGAGACCGTGACCGAGGCCCAGCTCAAGCGTTTCCGCCGCGAGGCCGAGGTGATGGCGAGATTGCCCCATCGCAACATCTGCCGCGTCTATGAGATGAATGAGTTCGACGGCATCCAGTTCATTGCCATGGAATTCGTGGACGGACTCACCCTCTCTGATCTGCTTTACGAAAGGACCGCGGGCGAATTCTCCGGTCAGTCGCTCGACAAAACCGATCTGCGCTCGCTGATTCATTCGCTGAAAGCGGAAAAATCGCGGTCCGTTCAGACGGAAGCGGAAGAGGAGGAGCAGCCGGCACGGGCCAAAACCACGCGCATCCTTCCGGTCGAGCAGACCCTGAGCGTGATCCTCAAGGTCTGCGATGCCGTGCAATTTGCCCACGAACACGGCGTCCTTCACCGCGATCTCAAGCCGGGCAATATTTTGCTCCGGGAGGACGGCGAGCCGCTGGTGGCGGATTTCGGCCTGGCGAAACTCAGTGACGCCGATGCGACCCACTCGTTGTCCGTCAGCGGACACGTCGTCGGCACGCTGGAAAACATGTCCCCCGAGCAGGCCGAATCGAGCAAGGATGTCGATGAACGCGCGGATGTCTACAGCATCGGCACCATGCTTTATCAGATGCTGACCGGACGCCGTCATTTTGAGGCCACCGGCAACATCGTGGCGGATGCGCAGACCCTGAAGACCCACGAGCCGGTGCGTTTGCGCGCGTTCAACCCGCAAATTGCCTCCGACCTGGAGATCATCACGCTCAAGGCCCTGCGCAACGACACGGCCGAACGATACCGCAGCGTGGCCGCCCTCCAGGCGGACATCGAACATTACCGCCGCGGCGAGGTGATCAGCGCCCGGCCGGTTTCGTTTGTCGAGGTCTTCAAAAAACTTGTGCAACGGAACAAGGG
>JBMOHI010000495.1:0-2253 GCA_049317925.1 Terrimicrobiaceae bacterium | reverse complement strand
ACCGCGTTGTTCCGCAAATCCATCGACCTCGATCCCGCCAACGCGGCCCGCGCCTACAATTATCTGGGCTACATGTGGGTGGAGCGGGGCGAAAATCTCGATGAGGCCGGTCAGTTGATCCGGCGGGCCCTGGAGATGGAACCGGGCAACGGCGCCTACATCGACAGCCTGGGCTGGCTTTACTACAAGCAGGGAAAATACCAGGAGGCCTTCACCGAGCTTCTGCGCGCGGCGGAGGCATTGCCCGAGCCGGATGCCGTGGTCTTCGAGCACATTGGGGACGCCGCCGATAAACTGGGCAAGCGGACCGAGGCTGTCCTCTACTGGCAGAAGGCGCTGGCCCTCGATGCGGACAACAAAAAGCTGGCCGAGAAACTCGACAAGGTGGCGGAGAAAGTCGTGCAGCAGCCCAAGCCGCCGGTGACCATCACCCCACAAACTCCAGCTCAGTAATCGGCGGGATGAGGCCTTGTTCCGCGGCTTCGCGGAGAAACTGGCGCACGGCTGCTCGTCCGGTTTCGCCGTAGTCGAGGGTCAGTTCGTTGACATACATTCCGATGAAGCGGTCAGCCAGCGGGATGTCCAATCCCCGGGCATGGGCCATGCTGTGCGTGACGGCCGGGGCGCGGTGTTTCAATCCGTAGGCGATGCTTTCATGCAGGATTTCACTCAACTCCTGACGCACCTCCGGCGGGATGTCCTTGCGCACGACATTGCCGCCGAGGGGTAGGGGAAGTTTGCGGGTGCGTTTCCACCATTCGCCGAGGTCGAGAATGTTGACGAAACCCTCACTGGCGTAGGTGAGCTGTCCTTCGTGAATGATGAGGCCGACGTCGGCCCGGCCGGAATGAACGGCTTCGAAGATTTCGTCAAACGGCACCACGATGAAGTTAAAATCGCGTCCGAGAAAAAGCTGCGCGGCCAGATACGCGCTGGTCATTTTGCCGGGGATGGCGATGGTTTTGCCCAGCAGCCAGGCTTTGCGTGCGTCGTCATCCGCGGACTCGGGCAGTCCGGATTTCGCGATAAACATGGGACCGTAACCATCGCCCATACTGGCTCCGCTGGAGAGCAGGGCATACTTGTCGAGGACGTAAGCGAGAGCGTGAATGGAGACTGCCGTGATGTGCAATTCGCCGCGGGTGGCGCGTTCGTTCAGCGTCTGGATGTCCTGCAAGGTGTGCTCAAAATGATATCCCCGCAGGTCGATAAGGTTGTCCGCCATGGCGTAAAACATGAAGGCGTCGTCCGGGTCGGGCGAATGGCCGAGGGTGAGGGTGGTGGATTTCCAGTCAGGCATTGCGATTAAATGTTATGCGAGGCGATCTCGCGGATGATCTGCGGTCCCCGATATACGAAGCCCGTGTAGATTTGGATGAGGGTCGCGCCCGCGTCAAACTTCTCCTTGGCCGAGGCCGCATCCATCACCCCGCCTGACGCGATGATCGGGAGGCTGGTGTGGCCGGCGATCAATTTCAGCATGGCGGTGGATTTTTCGCGCAGCGGTGCCCCGCTCAGGCCGCCTTGCTGGTCACCTTCCGCCGCAACGGCGGAGTGATCGAGGGTGGTGTTGGTGGCGATGAGGCCGGAGAGATTTTCTGCCGCCGCCAGTTCGGCGATTTCCCGTGCGGCGGATTCCTCCAGATCCGGGGCGATTTTCACGAGGAGAGGCTTGGTGCCATCGGCGTCGCGCAACGTGCGGACAATGGACGTAAGGGCACCGCGGTCTTGCAGACTGCGCAGGCCCGGCGTGTTGGGGGAACTCACGTTGATGACAAAATAGTCTCCGAAAGGTAGCAGACGTTTGAAGCTGGAGAGGTAATCGGCCGGGGCGTCGGCCAGGTCGGTGATTTTGGATTTCCCGAGATTCACGCCCACGGGAATCTTCGGCCAGCGGCCGGAGTTCTTGAGCCGGTGCAGTCTTTCGGTGACCGCTTCCGCTCCGTCGTTATTGAAGCCCATGCGGTTGATGAGGGCATTTTGCCGCGGATAGCGGAAAAGCCGCGGCGCGGGATTTCCCGGTTGCGGGTGTGCCGTGATGGTTCCGATTTCGATGAAACCGAATCCCAGGGCTTCCCAGGCGGGCAGGGCCAGCGCGTTCTTGTCCATTCCGGCGGCGAGTCCGACGGGGTTGGGAAAGGTGACGCCGAAGATGGTGCGGGGAGCGGACGCGGCTCCGGCCGCGAGGAACGTGCGAAGGAGTGCGGGAGGAGTGTGCTCCAGCAGGGCCAGAGCCAGATGATGGGCCTGTTC
>JBMOHI010000494.1:0-2263 GCA_049317925.1 Terrimicrobiaceae bacterium | reverse complement strand
CCGAATCCGTCAACGGCATCCGCGTGACCCAGGGGTTTGTGCGGCAGGACGTCAACGCAGACTCCTTCCGCGAACTCGTGGCCGACCACTCACGCTACAGCCTCGGAGCCGGCCAGACCTCGGCCATTTTTCTGCCCCTGCTGGAACTCAACAGTCAGTTCTTCATCGCCATGCTGCTGGTGGTGGGTGGATATCGCACCCTCAATCCCGACATTGCCCGGCCCGTGGGGGACATCGTGCAGTTCTTCTTTCTCTCGAATCTGTTTTTCGAACCAATCAAAACGCTCGGCTCGCAATACAACAACGCCCTCACCGCCATGGTCGGAGCCGAACGCGTGTTCCGCCTCCTCGACACCAAACCTGAGTGGACCGATGCGCCCGACGCCAAACCCCTGCCGCAAATCACTGGCCGGGTGGAGTTCCGCGATCTCAGTTTCGGGTACGATCCGGCCAAGCCGGTCCTTCGCGGCATCAGTTTCACGGCGGAACCCGGCCGGACCATTGCCCTCGTCGGCCACACCGGCAGCGGCAAGACGTCCATCATCAATCTGGTGGCCAAAATGTATTTGCCAAGCTCCGGCTCCCTCACGATCGACGGCCACGACATCCTGCAGGTCACCTCCGATTCCCTGCATCACCAAATGGCCGTGGTGCATCAGCAGAGTTTTCTGTTCGAGGGCACCGTGCTCGACAACATCCGCTTCGCCCGGCCCGAGGCCACCGTGCAGATGGTGATTGAAACCGCCCGGCGGCTCGACTGCATGGATATCATCGATGCGTTGCCCAAGGGACTCTATACCCAGGTGGGCGAGGCCGGAGCGCAGCTTTCCGCCGGCCAACGGCAGCTCGTTTCCTTCGCCCGCGCCCTCATGGTGGATCCCCGCATTCTCATTCTGGATGAGGCCACCAGCGCGATTGATGCGATGACCGAGGCCCGCATCCAGCGCTCCCTGGCCACGCTCCTGCAAGGACGCACCAGCTTTGTCGTGGCCCACCGTCTTAGCACCATCCGGCGCGCGGATCTGATTCTGGTCCTCGACCACGGACGTATCGCCGAACGCGGCACCCATGCGGAACTGGTCCAGGCCGGCGGCATTTACGCCGGACTGCACGCGCATTTTACCGAGTCCGCCTGATCAAGGCTTGCCCGCCTCTGCTCCGTGATGTTCGCTGCGGATTAAGACCATGACGAATCGCTCCGACCCATCCCGAAACCCCGTGCGGTTCATCGCAGGAATCGGAACGATGGGAGCCATCGGCGTGGCCGTGGCAGGAATGGCCCCCACCCTGGCCATGAACCTCAACCCGCAGGAACCGGCCCAACACGTCGGGCGGGTGATCCCGCTCGTCTTCGCCCTCTCGACGGTGGTAGTCCTGCTGGTGGCCTGGTGTTTTGCCCGGCTGGCCCGCGAACATGCCAACGCCGGCTCCGCCTACGGTTTCGTCAGCGCCACCCTTGGACCGCGGGCGGGATTGGTGGCGGGCTGGACATTGCTCGGAACCTATCTCGCCTTCGGCATGGTCGGGATCGGGGCCTTCGGACTCTTCGGCAGCAACCTCCTGCAGCGGGTAGGCCTCGTTCATCACTCCGCCAGCTTTCCCCTGACCATTCTCGCCGCGCTGGTGATTTTTCCGCTCAGCATTCTTTCCTCCCGGCGCACGGTGACTTTTCTCCTCGTGCTCGAAGGCCTTGCCGTCCTGGCCATGCTTGTCGTGTCCATCGGTGTCATTCTCCGTGTTCTCCAAGGCCACGGTCCTCAGGGTGATCCCCCTTTATTGGATCTCTTCATCCCCGCGCAGGGCGTTGGTCTCTCCGCCATCGCACTCGGGCTTTCCTTCGGTTTCCTATCCTTCGCGGGGTTCGAGCAAGTGGCTACTCTGGGAGAGGAAGTCACCGACTCCCGCCGCATCCCCCAAGTGCTCATCGGAAGTGTTCTCGGAGCCGGAATTGTCTTCACGCTGGTCACATCAGCCGAGACGCTTGGCTTCGGCACTGACGCCGCCGGAACCGCCGCCTTCACCGCGTCGACGTCGCTGCTGGCGGATTTGTCCACCCGCTATTTCGGCGAGCGGGCGGGCCGGTTGCTGGATGTCTTCGCCATTTTCTCCGCGCTGGGTGGCGGCCTGGCCGCCATGTTTGCCTCAGCACGGATCCTGTTCGCCCTGGCCCGTGATGTCTTTCCTCATTTGGCCATGGCGCGGCTCTCGGAAAAAACCAGTTCTCCGCGCAATGCCGCGCTGGTCATGCTGGCGGCAAATCTCA
>JBMOHI010000493.1:0-2267 GCA_049317925.1 Terrimicrobiaceae bacterium | reverse complement strand
TAAAATCCCAACCGCGACGCGCTCCGGCACGAGGCCGGAATTCCCTCGCGATTGATAAACTCCCGGTCGTAGGCCTCTTCATCCACGATGCGGCTCTGCGCGCCGCGGAAATGAAACTGCAACGCCCGCCGGCGTTCCGGCGAACGATTGGGCGGGGTTTCATGCGGAAGCATGCCGTAAAAAAACATCGCCCCGCCCGCGGGAACAGGGACGGCCACCGCCCGGCTCACGTCAAGCAGTCCGGGATCAATTTCGCAGTCGGTGCCATGATGATGCGTTACCGCCCCTTCGCGATGGGCGCCGGGGATGACATGCATGCATCCGTTTTCCACCCCGGCATCGTCGAGTGCGATCCAGACACCCAGAATCGCGTCGAGCGGAGTGACGGAGAAATAGGCGTTGTCCTGATGCCACGGTTTTTCGCTACCGATGAAGGGCGGCTTCACCAAGGCCATCTCCTGGAACAGAATGGGATCCGCGCCAATCAATCCCTCCACCACCGCGCGCAGACGGCTGCCCGGTGCCAGCATGGTTTGGAAAACCGCGGCCTCGCCACTGAAGCTCCAGTATTTGCGCACCTTCAGCTCAATCTCTGCAGCCGAATGGCCTACCGGGTCGTAACCGGGTTCCAAATGCATCGCGAGCGGGGCTCGCGCATAGCGGGCTCCGCCTTGGTTGGACTTCGATGTCGCCGCACGCGGACCGGCGTATTCGACGGCGGGATCCCGGGTGAGATCCCGGGTGATGTCGGAAAGAGCCTGACGGGAGGCTTGGACTTCATCTGGGCTGAGAACGTCCGAAAAGGCGAGATAGCCATTTTCCTGAAATTGCTTTATCCAATCATTCGTGAGACGCGAAGGACAGGCCGGAAGGGAGAAGAGCGGGGGATCAGACAAGGCATTCATAAATGGTAAAAATCAAGCAGATGAGAGCGCGGATCGCAATGGACAAACCATTCACAAAATTGCATTAAACGATCTTCTACTCAGTTTGGGAGCGAAACGCTGGGAGTTGCAGGCACCGAGACTTCACTCCTGCGAACCCGCTTGGAAGTGGAATCCCTCCAAGGGCCTGACGGATTATGATTTTTGGCTGGTGCTGCAGGGACGCGGGCGGATGCGGCTCGGCGGGGAAGACTTTGACCTGGAGACCGGGCGATGGTTTCTCCTGCAACCGGGCGATGGGCCTGATGCGAGTCATGACCCGGCGAATCCCCTCGTTGTTTTCGCCTGCCATTTCCTGCCCGCGGGGGAAGTGCGCCGTCTTCATCGCGGGGTCATTTCGGGGATCTGCCGCGAGCCGCTTCGTCAAAGCGCGGAGCTGGCGGCGCAGGTTTTTCCGGAAGGCCCGACCGGACGGGAACTGGCTGCGGCCACTCTTCGCCAGATCCTCTGGCAAGCCGCGCATTCACTCACAGGGAAGGCCGGGGGCAGTGTGCACAGCCGGTTGGATGCCCTGGCGATGGAGATCCGTTCCGCCCCGGGCCGCTCCTGGACCATGGCGGAGATGGCGCGAAAGTCGGCGCTTTCCCTCCCGCACCTCAATCGCCTCTGGCGTGCGGCTTGGGGCCTGGCCCCGCGACAATTCGTGATCCGCGAACGCGTGCTGCGCGCGGTCATGCTGCTGCGGGAATCCGATATGACCATCCAACAAATCGCGGAATCCCTGGGCTATAACGACGTGTTTTTTTTCCACCGCCAATTCCGCAGGACGGCTGGAGTGACGCCGCGTGCAGTTCGGCTGGGCGCAAAGACCCGGCTGGATGCGGGCGAAGACGCCCGGGCGATTGGTCCAGAAAAGCTTTGACGGCGTAAAGCTCCGGCAGCTTTGCTGAACATCCGCTATGTCCAAAGACGCCACTTCCCAACGCATGGAGAAAATTGTCAGCCTGTGCAAACGCAGGGGCTTCATTTTCCAATCTTCCGAAATCTATGGCGGACTGAACGGCTTCTGGGATTACGGCCCCCTCGGCGTGGAGCTGAAACGCAACCTTAAGGACTTCTGGTGGCGGCGCAACGTGCGCGAGCGCGACGACATGGTCGGCATGGACGGCTCGATCATCATGAACCGGGCGGTCTGGAAGGCCAGTGGTCATGAGGAGACCTTTAGTGA
This sequence comes from Terrimicrobiaceae bacterium, assembly GCA_049317925.1. Classification (GTDB taxonomy): domain Bacteria; phylum Verrucomicrobiota; class Verrucomicrobiia; order Chthoniobacterales; family Terrimicrobiaceae; genus CAMASH01. Next base: position 155 of record JBMOHI010000493.1, on the reverse strand, counting down.
TCCCATGGTGGACTGCCGCGGCTGCAAGGCCCGTCACCGTGCCGACCAGCTCCCGGACAAGGACGGCACCAAGTATTGCCCGAACTGTGGTGGCCGCGACCTCACCGAACCGCGCGCCTTCAACCTCATGTTCAAGAGCTACGCCGGCCCGGTCG
>JBMOHI010000492.1:0-2269 GCA_049317925.1 Terrimicrobiaceae bacterium | reverse complement strand
ATAAAGTTCAGATTACGGCGCCGCGCATCCCGTATTTCCAAGCCCCTCGTAGCTTCGCGCGGAATGAGAAAATACCGGTGAAAGCGAATGAGGGATGGCTGCTTGAGATTTCCCCAAAAAGCCCACAATAACTGGTTTCCCTAAAATCCGGCCCGCCCTCACGGGAAGTTGTGGTCGGACCGGAATCCGCGAGGGGACTCTCCCATTTGCCGTTTGAAAAATCTCGAGAAATGGAAGGGATCATCAAACCCAACTTGCGCGGCGACTTCACGCACGGCGAGCGTGGTTGTCCGCAGAAGGAAGACAGAGCGCTGGACCCGCAGCTGCGCGAGCCATCGTCCGGGCGAAGTGGCCTCAAAAGATTGAAATTGCCGGTGCACCCCGGCCGGACTGCATCCGCCCGCGCGGGCCAAGTCGCTCACGGAGATCGGACGGTGAAGATGGCTCCGTGCATAGTCTTGCATCCTCCGCAAGGTGGCCGGGCGAAGGCTTTTGCCGGGAGGGGTTGCCCGGTTTGCGAGTGCGATCTCGCCGATGAGAAGTTCCGCCAGCGAGGCCATGCAGTTCCTTTCGGGAGCGGTCTGGAGATACCGCTCCACGACGTAGCTGGCGAGCAGGGCTAGAGGATCGGTTTCTCCGGAGAACGATCCATGAACGGGTTTCTCCAGTCCGGGCCAATGGGCGTCGCTTCTCTCCGGCTGCTTGGCCAAAGGATCACTCTCTTGATGCGCGACGCTAAAGACGACGGGCACGCGGTCGGCATGCCAGGGAACGAGATGAATGCCGCCCACAAAAAAGGGGAACTGGGCATCAGGCTCATAAATGATTGCATGCTGCCAGGGCAGGAGAATCCAGTCATCCGCCTCAAATGCGCGGGGCTCGTCGTTGATCCACAGCATCCCTTTTCCGCGTCGGCACCACAGAAACATTCGGCTCTCCACGCAGGGGCGCATGGTCCGCTCGGAAGGGCCAAACTGGAACCAATTCGCGAGCACCACCACAGGCCCGCCACCCCGGGAATCGGTCGCCGCTTTCGTGATAGAAACATCCATGTTTTGATAATGGGGGATATGTTCCCGCCGGGCAACTTCTGCTTCGCTTGGGGCATGTCATTTCCTGCCCAAATGAATCGCAAAGAAAACCCCTTGTTCACCGACTCCACGCCGCTGCTCGGAGATTTTGATGCTCTGCGGGCCCGGGCCGAGGAGGATGGGTTTCTTTTTTTCAAGCGCTTCCTGCCGCGTGATGACGTGCTCGATCTCCGGACCGAAGAACTGGCTGTTGTCGAGCGCCACGGATGGCGCCAATCGGGGCAGGACGCTCTCGGTGGCCGGATCAACCTCGATGCGATCAACGAGGTCCCGGATGAGGCCATGCGCACCGACATTGGCGTGAGCACGGCTGCTTACCATGACGTCCAGAAACTGGAACCCATGCATCGCCTGCCGCACCATCCGAAGCTCCTGCAACTCTATCGGAATCTTTTCGGCGCAGAGGTTCTGGCGCATCCGCGCCACATCGCTCGGATGGTCACCGGGCACCGGGCGGTTTCGCCGACGCCGCCGCACCAGGATTTTCCTCTCATTCAGGGAACGGCGAAGACGTGGACCTGCTGGATTCCTCTCGGCGACTGTCCGCGCACGATGGGGGGACTTTCCATCTTGAAAGGTTCCCATCGGCAGGGATACCTGCCTATCCAGCCGTCAAAAGGTGCCGGGGGAATCGCTGTGCCGCTTTGTCCGTGGGAGACCGAGTGGGTCGAAGGAGACTACGAAACTGGCGATATCATTACTTTCCCGAGTTACACGATTCACAAGGCCCTCCGCTGCCAGGACAAAGAGCTCATCCGCCTGTCCCTGGATGTCCGGTATCAATCCGTGGACGAACCGGTCGAGCAGAAGTCGCTGCTCCCGCATTGCGAGCTCGCATGGGAAGAAATCTATGCGGACTGGGAGAGCGCTGACCTGAAGTATTTCTGGAAAAAATTCCCGCTCTCCATTGTGCCCTGGGAAGACCGCTATGTGCAGCCATCCAGCCGGATCTGCTGATTTTGTCCAACCGGCCCGTCGCGGAAAAAGTCCGAGCCCTCTCTGCCGACTATCACCCGAACGCACGTGGGGCTCTCCGGCGCTGTGGTCATCAGTTTTACTTCAGAATCCTGAGACTTTTCCGCTCCACGAAGAGCGGACTTGCAGGGTTCCCTCCTGGCCGGGTATACCCGAAATGGTGATCGGGACGGGTGTGGAGACATGGTAGTTGATTTTTCCTT
>JBMOHI010000491.1:0-2275 GCA_049317925.1 Terrimicrobiaceae bacterium | reverse complement strand
CATGCACCGGCGGGATGAACTCCTGGATGATCAGGGCGAAAAAAACCGCCAGCGCAGCGGAGACCCAGCCGATTGCCAGTTTCATTTTGCCCCCACCACGACGAAGACATCCTCGACTGAGGACAAATCCAGCGCGGGTTCGACAATGGCCTGCCCGTCGAGCGCGCGGGCCTTGAAGCTTTTTACGGTTCCCAACAGGATGCCCGAGGGAAATACTCCCCCGCTCACCCCGGCGGTGTAGATCTTCTGGCCGGGCTGGAGGTCGGCCGTCTTAGAAAGAAAATTGAGCTGCATCTCCCCGGCCACGCCGGTGGTCTGAATGCGCTGACCGCAGAGAATCCCCTGCTCGCGCGAGCCTTCCGCCTTGGCCGCCACTTTGCAGTTTTCGTCCGTGACGAGAAGAACGATGGATTCGTTTTTTCCGACCGTGGTCGTTTTTCCGACCAGGCCGACATCGGTAAGGACGGGCTGATCCGAGTCGATGCCATCTTCGAAGCCGCGGTTGATCTTGACCGTGTTCCACCAGGTTGAGGCGTCGCGCGAAATGACCCGGGCCGGGATGAGTTTGAAAACCGAACGCTGCCGGTACTCCAGCGCGGCACGCAGCTTGTTATTCTCGCCCTCGATGTCGCGCAGAATCTGGTTGGTGGTGCGCAGCTCCTTGTTCTCCGTCGTCAGCTTGCTGTTCTCATCCTCGAGCTGATCGAGGGTTTTCAGCCCCTGCCCCAAGCCGCCGATCTGCTGCTGCACCGCCGATCCGGTTTTGAGAAACGGCGAAATCAATCCGAGAAACCCGGACTGCAATTTCTGCATGGTGTTCGAGCCCAGCGCGGAAATCACCACGGCGGCAACGAGAATCAGCAGAACAATAATGACGTTCAGCTTTTTCATCGCTGTTCGCTAGCCCTCATGCCCCGATTGCCGCTTGCACCCACCGGGCTTCGTCAGTGGCTGCTCGAATGCCGGTCATTGGAGGAGACCGCCTTGAGAAATTTCAATTCGCTCAACGCCTTGCCGGTGCCCTCGGCCACGGCACTGAGAGGGTCTTCCGCCACGTGAACGGGCAGCCCGGTTTCTTCCGCCAGCAGTTTGTCGAGGCCGCGCAAAAGCGCGCCGCCGCCGGCCAGCACCAGGCCGCGATCGACCAGATCGGCGGACAGCTCGGGAGGGCAGCGTTCCAGCGTGATGCGCACGGAATCGACGATGGTCGAAATCGGCTCCATCAGAGCCTCGCGCACTTCCTGCGAAGAGATAGTGATCGTCTTCGGCAAACCGGCCACGAGATCACGGCCCTTCACCTCCATCGTCGTTTCCTTTTCCATTTTGTAGGCGGAACCGATTTTGATTTTGATCTCCTCCGCCGTGCGCTCGCCGACCATGAGGTTGTAGGCGCGCTTCATGTAGTTGATGATCGACTCGTCGAGTTCGTCACCCGCCACCCGCACGCTGCGGCTGAACACGATGCCTGAGAGCGAAATCAACGCGACTTCCGTCGTGCCGCCGCCGATATCAATGATCATGTTGCCCGCGGCGTCCTGCACCGGCAGGCCCACCCCGATGGCTGCGGCCATTGGTTCTTCGATCAAATAAACTTCCCGCGCTCCGGCGTGGGTGGCCGAATCTTTCACAGCGCGTTTTTCCACTTCTGTGATGCCGCTCGGCACCGCGATAACAACACGTGGACGCACCATGCGGCGGCGGTTGTGGACCTTGCTGATGAAATGCCGCAGCATCGCTTCGGTCACTTCGAAATCCGCAATCACGCCGTCCTTCAACGGCCGGATGGCCACGATGTTGCCGGGCGTGCGGCCCAGCATGCGCTTGGCCTCATCGCCAACCGCCAGCACCTTGCGCGTACCCTGTTGCACGGCCACAACCGACGGCTCGCGCAGAACGATGCCGTGATCCTTGACGTAAACCAGAGTGTTTGCCGTCCCCAGATCAATACCGATGTCGTTCGAGAAAAATCCTAAAATATTGTCAAACATAGATGAGTTAAAATGTGCAGTTTACAGAGACGCGGGCCGCTTCGTCACCAGATCGCAGCCCGTTATCCCGGATCGGAAAATTGGTGTGCCCACGGGGCGGCGTCAAGGTAAGAAACGCCCAACGCCCAACTTTGAACGCTCAACGACCCTCCAGGCCAGGATTTCTGGTAAAATGAATATTGGGCGTTGAATGTTGAAAGTTGAGCGTTTCGCCAACGCGCCCTAAAGCGCGGCCGCGATGGCCGCCCCCATTCCGGCCGTGTCCACCCGGGCCGTGCCGGGCGTAT
>JBMOHI010000490.1:0-2276 GCA_049317925.1 Terrimicrobiaceae bacterium | reverse complement strand
CCCGCCGCCTGCAACGGCGTGAACGGAGTCGCCCACCAGAGCGCAGCGCCCAGCAAAGTGGCCGAGCCGATCCCCCCGAGAAATCCCTCCCAGGTTTTGTTGGGACTGACGTCCGGGGCGATTTTGTGTTTTCCGCAGGTTTTGCCCCAAAGGTATTGCAGCACGTCGCTCGCCTGCACCACCACGACAAAGAAGAAAAGCAGCTTCCCATTCTGTCCCTCGAAACCGGGAATGGACAGGGTCAGCAAAGCCGGGGCGTGGCTCACGCAGTAAACACAAATCATCAGTCCCCATTGAATGGTAGCCGTGCGTTGCAAGAAGTGTTCGCAATCGCCGATCAGGACACTACGCAAGGGAATGAAGAGAAACGCATAAACCGGAATAAAGATCGCGAAGAGCCCATACCAGCTTGTCGCGACCAGCCAATATTGAATCGGAGTGATGACAAAAAACACCCAGAACAAGGTGCGGTGGTCGGCCAGGCGGGTCGGGGTCATGGTCACGAATTCCCGCAGGGCCAAAAACGAGGTGAGCCCGAACAGAATCACCGAGCCAATGCCGCCGCTCAGCATGGCCACGAAAAAGATGGCCACCATAAACCACCAGGCCCGCGTGCGGGCGTTCATATTGGCGATCGTGGCCTGATACGCCGGACTACCGCCGCGCCTCGCCAGCAACCAGCCGATCAGGCTCGCCAGCAAAAGCGCGGCCACCACACCACCCACCAGCCAGGCGGTTTCCCGGTCAAAGATCAGTTTCATGGTTTGCGCAAACTCCACACAGCCTGACGGGCCCGTTCCAGGAAATCCACCTTGGTTTCGCTGGCTTCCAATTTGATCGGCGCGCCGATGGTGAGACTGCCCAGCAATGGCACCAGCAGGACTTCTCCCTTGGGCAAAATGCGATTGAGATTCTCCAGATAAACCGGAACCAACTCGACCTGCGGACGATCCTTGGCCAGATGGTGCAGCCCGCCCTTGAATTTTTGCGGCTCGGGTCCGGCGAAGCGTCCACCCTCCGGGAAAATAATGAGCGACTCGCCGCCGTCCAGGACCGCCAGCATTTCCCGCAGCGGATTGTTCTCCACCGTGACCTTGCGCCGCTCGATCAAGACCGCGCGAAAGACATCATTCGCCAGCCACTGACGAAAGCCCGTTTGCCAGTAATCCCGCGCCGCCACCGGACGGGTCTTCTTCCGGATGAACTCCGGCAACGCTGCCCAGATCACGACCGCATCCAGATTGCTGGTGTGATTGGCAAAGTAAATCCGCTGCCGGTCCACCGGCTCAGCCCCCAGCCAGCGCGCTTGTAGACCGGTGATCAGGCGAATGAGGGCGGCCACGAATGAACTCACCTGACCTCCCACTGCCCAGCCGCCCAGCGAGTGTCGTGAGACGTTATCGAGCGGCGTTCTTGCATCGCTGGAACGCTAGGCAAACCCTGCGCTGATTCCAATCGCGGAAAACTCCGTAAGTCCGACTATCCTTAAAATCCGTAAAATTCACGAGACCTTCCTCCTCATGGCTGCCTGACCGTGGAGATAGAGCCATCCAGTGGACACCAGCAAGACAGCGGCTCTCAAAAATCCCAACGCCGGTGAAATCCCAGACCCGGACGCTCCAAAACATGAGCACTGAATCGTCAGGCCACGATACCACGCCCAGGCAAAAATCAGGGTAAAGGCAGATGCCAATAGAAAACCCGACAACGCTCCCCGACGCCACCACCAAGGCGTGAGCAGCAGGACGGCGGTGACTAGCTCCCACACCGGCACACTCAGGGCCATGATGTTAACAGTCGAGGTCGGGAAGAATTGAAATCCCACGATGCCATCGGCAAAGACCTGGGGATTCACAAACTTGCTCCATCCGGCCCAGAGAAAGACCCCTGCCAGCACAATCCGCACCACCCACAAGGCGACGATGTTTCCCGGCTTCATCCCCTCAACGCTCAACTCCCCACTCATGGCTCCTGCGGCAATCCCGCGGCCTCCCATTCGACCCAGCCGCCTTTGAAAACCGCCACGTTCTCAAAGCCCAATCGCAGCAGGGCTTTCGCCACGATCGTGCTGTCCACGCAGTCCGGCTCGGAGCAGTAAACAATCAGCCGCCGGCGCTTTTCCGTCGCCTGCACGAAGGAGTCACGCACCTCCGGAAATGTTGCTCTCGGCAGGCTGACGGCTCCGGGCACGCGCCCCAATTCGTAGAACGCCGCCTCCCTCGCATCGACAAAGACCGCCTGCTTCTCGTCATGAAGCCGAATCGCCTCATCAAGAT